>DATFMO010000288.1:0-5201 GCA_035266925.1 Sunxiuqinia sp.
TGGGTTAGATGCCAGCAAATCATATGATCCCGATGGCGATAATCTTAGTTTTTTATGGTTCAGTTATCCTGAAGCCGGTACCTACAAAAAAGAAATTATCACAAACGCTCAAAATTCACATAGCCTTTGGGTAGTTGCTCCTGAAGTTGATAAAAAGGAAACGGCTCATATCATTTTAAAAGTTACAGATAAAGGAGAACCTCGGCTATCGAGATACAAGCGGATTATCGTGACTATTTTGCCTGAATAACGTCAGAAATAGATAATATCATGAAAATGAACGTTTTTAAAATAAACCTTTTTTTAGCTTGCTTACTGCAGGCCATGACTTTTTCGTCGCGGGCGGCAGTAGCGGTTAATTCCAAAGAATACGTCACCTTTAAAAATGAATCCGGAAGTTTCGCCTTATCTGAAAACGGCCATGCAGCTCCGATAATGATTGATGCGAATGAGTATTCAGGAATTGACATCGTTGCTCACTGGTTTACAAACGATCTGGAAAAGGTCACCGGTCAATCAGCTAAAATTTTCCGTTCCGAAATGCTGAAATCAGGGCAACTTATTTTGGTTGGTACTATTGGCAGAAACCGTTGGATTGACCAATTGGTAAAAGAAGGGAAACTGGATGTTTCGGATATTCGTGGGCAATGGGAACGAAGTCTTGTCCAAGTGGTCGATCATCCATTTCCTAATGTTGAAAAAGCCTTGGTTTTGGTTGGAAGCGACAAGCGGGGAACCATCTATGCTATGCTTAATTTGTCCAACGCAATGGGTGTTTCACCATGGAATTGGTGGGCTGATGTTCCAGTTGTCCATCGCGAGTCTGTTTATGTGAGAACTGGTCGTTACACAACTGAAAGTCCCAAAGTAAAATACCGGGGGATTTTTCTGAATGATGAAGAGCCAGCTTTGGGAGGATGGGTGCGTGAGAACTTTGGAGGTTTTAACCACCGGTTTTACGCCCATGTGTTTGAACTGATTTTACGCCTGCGCGGAAACTACCTTTGGCCTGCCATGTGGGGAAAAGCTTTTTTTGATGACGATCCGGCAAATGGCCCTTTGGCAAATGAGCTGGGAATTGTGATGGGAACCTCGCATCACGAACCGATGGGCCGGGCACAAGCCGAGTGGCACCGTTACGGCTCTGGTCCCTGGGATTACACGAAAAATGCCAAGGTGCTCAACGATTTCTGGACGAAAGGGATGGAGCGCAATAAAAACTGGGAAACCCTGGTTACGATTGGCATGCGAGGAGATGGCGACAAAGCCATGACCGAAGGAACGAACATCGCTTTGCTGGAGAATATTGTAAAAGACCAGCGCAAAATCATTCGCAAGGTAACCGGCAAAAAACCTGAGGAAACACCGCAGGTTTGGGCGCTGTATAAAGAAGTGCAGGATTATTACGACAAAGGTATGCGTGTTCCCGACGATGTGACCCTGCTACTTTGTGATGACAATTGGGGAGACATTCGCAAACTGCCAGATCTTAGCAAACCACTTCATCCCGGAGGATACGGAATTTATTACCATGTGGATTATGTCGGTGGCCCGAGATGTTATAAATGGATCAATGTGAGCCAGATTCAGCGCATCTGGGAACAGATGAATTTAGCCTACAGTCATCATGTTGATCGGATTTGGATTTTAAATGTCGGTGATCTGAAACCCATGGAGTTTCCAATCAGCTTTTTTCTCGATATGGCCTGGGATCCCACAACGTTCAATGCTCAAAACCTATTTCAATATACCGAAAAATGGTGTGCGAAGCAGTTTGGTGAAAAGTACGCGTCAGAAGCTGCACACATTCTGAATCTTTACACCAAATACAATCATCGTGTTACGCCAGAATTGTTGAGTTCAAAAACTTACAGTCTGGAAAATTACGATGAGTTCGAACGTGTACGTGATGATTACCGGGATCTGGCATTGGATGCTTTACGGTTGTATAATTTGCTGCCAACAGAATCCCGGGATGCTTTTGACCAGTTGGTGCTTTACCCAACAAATGCTACTTCAAACCTTTACGACATGTATTACGCACAGGCAAAGAATCATCAATTGGCTGAAGAAAATGATCCCAAAGCCAATCATTGGGCAGATGTTGTGAAAGAATGTTTTGAGCGTGATTCACTATTGACAGATCATTACAATCATCAAATAGCCGATGGAAAATGGAACCATATGATGGATCAAAAACATATTGGGTACAATTCATGGGCTGAACCTCGGCGGCGCGTCATGCCCCTGGTAACCCGGGTTGAAACTCCGGATATTCCGAATTCAGAAATGGTTTTCAAGGAAGCGGATGGCTATGTTTCAATTGAGGCAGCAAACTACCAACAAGCTAATGGAACAAACAAGATTCACTGGGAGGTCATTCCCGATTTGGGCAAAACCGAGTCCGCTGTGACAACTTTCCCACAAAATGCCTATCCAGCAGCAACCGATTCGGTTTACTTGGAATATGCTGTCAATTTAAAAACAACAGGCGATTTTGATGTCAGCGTCTTGGTGTCTCCAACCCTAAATTTCAATGCAAACAAAGGATTGCGTTATGCCATTTCTTTTGATGGTGGTAAAGAAGAGGTTGTCAACTTCAATGGAGCGTATCGGGGGGAGCTGGGTAAATGGCAAGCTGACCGGATTATTATTACCAAGACAAAATTTGAATTCAACAAACCTGGTATGCATAAATTACGGTTCAGAGTACTGGAGCCGGGCATTGTGTTGCAGAAAATTTTGATTGATACAGGTGGATTAAAACCCAGCTATTTAGGACCACCACAAAGTAAATTAGTCAAACAATAAAACCAACAATTATTAATTGAACTCTTATGAATACAACTTCACAGAAAGTTTCTGTACTTGAAAAAATAGGCTACAGTTTGGGGGATCTCGCGGCAAATCTGATTTTTCAAACCCTGATGACGTTTATAGCTTTCTTTTATACAGATGTGTACCAAATTCCGGCGGCGACTGCTTCAGCTATTATTTTCGCAGGTGGTATGATTGGCGCATTTTTCAATCCAGTCATGGGAATTATCGCTGACCGCACAGAAACCCGGTGGGGCAAATTCCGTCCCTGGATTTTGTGGACTGCCATTCCTTTTGGTGTAATTGCCATGCTGGCGTTCAGTACGCCTAATTTTAGTCCAGGTGGAAAGGTGGCTTACGCATTGATCACCTACATACTGCTAGTGATCGTCTACTCAGCCAACAACTTGCCTTACGCATCGTTGAGTGGCGTATTAACAGGAGATATGGCCGAACGAAATAGTATTTCATCTTATCGCTTTGTGGCTGTGATGGTAGCCCAGTTTATTGTTCAGGCCTTGCTGTTGCCCCTGGTTCTCATTTTGGGAGATGGAAGTAAAACCAAAGGATTTGAGAATGTGATGACTTTGTTTGCCATCACGGGAGTCATCTTCTTTATTATCACCTTTTTAACAACCAAAGAACGAATCATCCCTAAACCTGACCAAAAATCGAGCGTGAAAGATGATTTGGGTGATCTTTTCAAAAACAGACCCTGGATTATCATGTTGATTCTGACTATCTTCATTTTTATCACCTTGTCTCTGAAAGGGGGGATGTATGTTTATTATTTCGAAAATTACCTTAGCGAACACAGTTTAGCCACGTTCCTGGATAACATTGGATTTAACGGTTTTATAGATGGGTTGAATAGTCTTTTAAAATCCGCTGGAATGGTTGGATTCCAGTGGCCGAAAGATCCAGCAACATCTGGTTTTAGCTTGTTCAATGCAGGAGGAATTATTTTTATGATTGTAGGAATTTCCTTGTCGAAAAAGTTAGCTGATAAATACGGGAAACGTGACGTTTTTGGTGTTGGCTTGTTCCTGTCGGCCATGTGTTTGCTGGTTTTCATATTTTACGCTCCAACTTCTATTGCGCTGGTTTTTATCAGTCAAATTTTACACGGCTTCTTTTACGGGTTGACTATTCCATTGTTGTGGGCGATGATTGCTGATGTTGCTGATTATTCAGAGTGGAAAAACAATCGTCGTGCGACAGCCATCATCTTTTCTGCGATGATTTTCGGACTGAAAGCAGGACTTAGTATCGGTGGAGCATTGGTTGCCGGTATCCTTGATATTTTTGGCTACAAGGTTGGGGTACAGCTACAAACTCCTGATACAATTCAGGGAATAAAATTGTCAGTCAGTATTTTCCCCACAATTACCTTTATGATTGGTGTTGCCTGTTTGTTTTTTTATGAAATCAACAAGAAAAAAGAAGTTGAAATCGAAAAGGCGTTAATTGAACGAAGGAAAAAGAAAGTAGAAATTAAGTAATTAATCAAAGGAATAACACATGAAAAATAAACGAATGAACCTCAAATGGGCTGTTGTCCTGTTTGTATCCATTGGACTCGCAGCCTGTCAACCAATGTCAAAAGAAAAAAAGCAGGAAGTAAAAACGCTGAAAGATGCCTTCCAGGGTAAATTTTACATTGGCGCGGCCATGAACGCCAACCAGATTTTGGGGCGGGATACAATGGCAGTCAGAATTTTGGAGAAACAATTCAATTCGATTGAACCTGAAAATTGCCTGAAGAGCGGGATGGTACAACCCGAACAAGGGAAATTTGATTTCTCAGTTGCTGATAAATATGTTGAATTTGGTGAGAAAAACCACATGTTTGTGGTTGGGCATTGCCTGGTGTGGCACTCGCAGGCGCCAAGGTGGTTCTTTGTTGACAATCAGGGGAATGATGTTTCCCGAGACACACTGATTGCCCGAATGAAGAACCACATCGAAACGGTTGTTGGAAGGTATAGAGGCAGGATCAAAGGCTGGGATGTCGTTAACGAAGCCATCCTGGATGATGGTTCTTTTCGACCAAGCAAATTCTATAAAATTATTGGTAAAGACTTTATCAAGTTAGCTTTTCAATTTGCTCATGAAGCTGATCCGGATGCCGAATTGTATTATAACGATTATTCATTGGCCAACCCGAAAAAACGCGAAGGAGTGGTGCGACTTGTAAAATCACTTCAGGAAGCAGGGGTGAAGATTGATGCTGTGGGCATGCAAACCCATATTCACCTGAATTCTCCTTCGTTTGAAGAGTATGAAAAGAGTTTGTTGGCTTTTGCTTCATTGGGAGTTAAGGTGAATGTTACCGAAATGGATTTAAATGTCTTGCCGAATGCCTGGCAAAATAGCGGTGCTGA
>DATFMO010000289.1:0-3461 GCA_035266925.1 Sunxiuqinia sp.
TAACCGGCCACACCAATACAAAAATCGAGTGGTGAGTTATTTTTCAGGTCCGGTTCCAAATATTTTCCTTCACGTAAATTAACAATCTGCTCGACCAACTGATTTGCATTCGCATGACCATCAGCGCTGGGACGAAAAATATGCTCGCTTTTTAAACCATCGCCGCGAAGTGCCAACACGTTTTTGATTCCCATAAAGTTGAGATCGATCAGGACATGCTCGGTTTCGCTTTTTGAAAAACCGCCACACAAAATATGGGGCACCACCGGAATACCGTATTTGTGCTGAATAGCTGCGGCAATCGCAACGGTTCCAGGCCGTTTACGAACGGTTCGTTTTTGAATTGTTCCATCAGCCAATTCCTTGAACATGACTTCATCACGGTGCGTGGTAATATTGATATACTGCGGATTATAGTCTAACAAACTCTCAATGGTTCGGTAAATAGTACTGGCATCATTCCCTTTCAAGGGGGGAAGCAACTCGAACGAAAAAACGGTTTTGTCGCTGTTGTTAATGATGTCGATTACTTTCATAGTTGTATTCTGAGTTATGGGTATTATCTTCTCCTACCCTGGTTATTTAAACATGTTTTCAATCTTCTTCTGGGTTTTGTTTGCCTCCCGCTGCATTTGCGTTTTCACCGAGTTGTTAAAGTGAAAAACCAGATCGAGCACAAACATAGCTCCCATTCCTAAAATAAACGCGATAATGACCTTCTTAGCTGTATTTTTCATTAACATTTAATTTTCTAAGTCAGTTTTTATAATTTGACTAACCGGCAGTAATTTAATTCCTGTTTCCAATTCCAATTGATGCTTTCCCTGATATACGAGAAACAAAACGTCCAGTTTTAAATCCTCCATCGCATTTCTCATAGAACGAGTAACCTGAGGTTTATCTGAATATTTTATCTCGAAACCATAGCGTTTCCCATTTTTAAACACTAACAAATCCAGCTCAGCGCCGGTATGCGTTCGCCAAAAATAGTAATCGCGGGTATCCATTTTCTGCAAGATTTGCTCAATAATGAATCCTTCCCAGGAAGCCCCAACTTTAACCTGGTTGGTAATTTTATCTCCGGGAAGTAACAACAATGCATGTAAAAGGCCACTATCGCGAATAAAAATTTTAGGCGACTTAACTTGTCGCTTTTTCAGGTTTTCATGCCAGGGTTGAATTTGACGTACCAAATGGGTTCCTGACAAAATATCCAAATATTTTTTCACGGTAGGTTCCGAAACTCCCATGGAACGAGCAAACTCAGCACCCTTCCAGATTTGTCCGTGATAATTGGCCAACATCACCCAAAACCGCCGCAACTTCATCGGTGGAATGTTGAATCCCAGCAGATTAATATCACGTTCCAAAAACGTACGAATAAAATCTTCCCGCCATTGGAAACTTTGTTCGTCTGACTCGGCCAAATAGGAGCGTGGAAATCCGCCCCGCAACCACAATTTCTGAAAATTCTCCTGCCCCACTTCATCCAGTTTAAAGCCTGTCAAATCAACGAAACCAATTCGCCCGGCCAAACTTTCCGCAGTGTTTTTCACCAAGTTTGGCGATGCACTTCCCAACAACAAAAATCGTTGTTTGGTACCATCCTGATCGGCCAATACCCGTAAAAGAGGTAAAATCTCTGGCATTCGCTGGGCCTCGTCGATCACCACCAATCCTTTTTGTTGTTCCAAAAAGGCTTTGGGTGATGTTGACAATAATTCAAAATCAGACGGATCCTCTAAATCAATCATGACGGATAAAAACGACTCGGAAATCTTTCTGGCAATAGTGGTTTTTCCACATTGCCTGGGACCAAGTATTGATGTTACAGGATTGTTTTTAATAGAATCCTGAATTTGTTGCTGAAAATTTTCCCGGCTTATATACATTTTACGGCTGCTTTTCTTACAAAAGTAACCCAAATTACTCTGAAATAATAAAGTTTGATTTTAGATTTTCATTCTTATTTTTATAATTTACCCTGAAAATATAAAGTGTTGATTTAGATTTTCAGGGTTGTATTCATTGCGAACACAGTAAGCAATCTGTCAGAGATTACTAAAAAAACAACAGATGGCGTCGTTCTTCGTGATAACGCTCATTCTGTTATACTCCTTTATAATTCAAATTTATAGGAAGGAACTGCTCCACCAAATCTACGGAAACACCTTTGCGATTGGCATAATCTTCCACCTGGTCTTTACCTATTTTTTCCAGGCTGAAATAGCGTGATTCCGGATGGGCGAAAAACTGTCCGCAAACGGCTGCTGTTGGATACATCGCAAAGTGTTCGGTCAATTTGATGCCTATTTTTTCGGCTCCCAAAATGTTGAACAGGTTTTCCTTTTCGTGATGCTCCGGACAAGCTGGATACCCCATTGCCGGGCGAATTCCCTGGTATTTCACCTTTAGAATATCGTCCCAGCTCAAGTCCTCGTCAGGTGCGTAGGCCCAATATTCGCGGCGTACTTTTTCGTGCAACAACTCTGCAAAAGCTTCCGACAAGCGATCGGCCACCGCTTCAAGCATAATGGCTTTGTAATCGTCATGATCAGCTTTATATTCTGCCATCCATTTTTCAATGCCAATACCAGCTGTCACCGCAAATGCCCCACAATAATCGGTTTTGTTAAGCTCTTTGGGTGCGACAAAATCCGAAAGACAGAAGTTGGGCGATCCTTTCCGTTTTTTCTCTTGTTGGCGCAAATGATAGAAGCGACCGAGCTCTTTTTGCCGCTCTTCATCTTCAAACAGCACAATGTCATCGGTTTCAGAATGAGCTGGCCAGATTCCGTAAATTCCGTTGGCCTGTATCATTTTCTTCTCAACAATCTCATCGAGTAATTTTTGGGCATCTTCATACACTTTTCGCGCTTGTTCGCCTTGGCGTTCATCTTCCAGAATATCCGGGAATCGTCCCTTCAATTCCCATACAAAGAAGAAAAAGTTCCAGTCGATGTATTTGCGTAATTCTTCAATCGGATAATCGATCAATTCAAACACACCGGTTTGCTTGGGTTTGTAAATTTCATCTTTGCTCCAGTCAATCTTAAACTTGTTAGCCCTTGCCTCGTCCAAAGTCAAGTATTCCTTCTTCTTCTTCTGCCCATGAAATTCACGGATTTTAGCATATTCATCACGAACTGACTGAATGTATTCTTGATTGTTCGCCAACAAATTCGCCACCACATTCACCGTGCGGCTGGCATCTTTCACATGAATGACCGGATGCGAATAGTTTGGCTCAATTTTCACAGCGGTGTGAATTTTCGAGGTTGTTGCACCACCGATCAACAGCGGCAAATTGAACTTCTGACGCTCCATTTCAGCAGCAACACTGGCCATAATTTCCAGGGATGGTGTGATCAAACCACTCAATCCAACTATGTCAACCTTTTCTTTTTTGGCTGTTTCCAATATTTTCTCGGTTGGCACCATCACTCCAAGATCGATGACCT
>DATFMO010000290.1:0-2045 GCA_035266925.1 Sunxiuqinia sp.
TGACGCGTGTCATGGCAGGAATCGTCCCTTTGTTTGCGTTGACGGCTGTTTACGGCATTAATAAAATTCCCGGAAAATTATGGCTAAGGCATACGGTTTCGATTTTGGCTGTGGTGGCGATTGTGTACATTCCTTTTGAAAAGTACCGAGTTCCGTTTCAGTTGGATGAAACAACGAAGCTGGTCAAGGAGACAAGTTCATGGCTGATCGATCAAGGTTGGGATGATCACTTGGTTTTCTATTACGATCCTGTTTTTTGTCATTACCTGCAAATTGATCCATTTGATGCCCAAAAGGCAAGGGAGCAAATTGCCAACCATGAACACCCCGAAGAATCGGTACCCGAAGGAGCCATTGTTATTTGGGATGGCCATTTTGGACCCAACGAAGGACAGATGCCTCTTGACAGGTTAAAAAACAATCCGGCTTTTAAGGAAATTTACCACGTTGAGCCCGAACATGAAATCAAGATGCTAAACGATCACAAGTATGAGATTTATGTTTTCGAACGCATATAATTGGAGAAAATCTTTCTCGTTTTGGGGTATCATTTTGCTGGTTCTGGTGAATGGTTGGTATGGCAATAATCTGAAGCGCTGGAAGGACAATAAAGTAATTGATCAGGATGCTGTAAATTACTATGCCTATTTCCCGGCAACTTTTATCTACCACGACTGGACTTTTCAGTTTACCAAAAATCTGCCTCCTGATTTTGAAGGACGAATTTGGCTGTTGCCTACACCCGACGGAAAACAAGTGTTGAAAATGACCATGGGATTGTCCATCCTTTGGGCGCCGTTTGAAACAATCGCCCATTGGTACGCAAAAATGTCTCATTACAAGGCTGATGGGTATTCAAAGCCCTATAGTGTCGCGATTTTTATAGCAGCCTTGTTTTATTTGGCACTGGGGCTTTTTGTGCTCCGAAAGTTGCTGCTAAAACATTTTTCAGAAATCACCACGGGAATCGTGTTGTTTTTGGTTGTTATTGGCACCAACTTAATGTACTACGTGATCTCGGAGCCTGGCATGTCGCATGTCTATAATTTCTGCCTGATCATACTTCTTATTCATTTTACCATAAAATGGCTTGAACATCCGAGCTGGTATTTTTCAGTGGCCTTCGGACTAGTCGTTGGTTTGATCATTCTAATCCGGCCTGTCAATATCATAACGTTGTTCATTCCTCTGCTTTGGGGAGTAACTTCCATCAAAGAAATTAAAAAGCGTTTTTCGTGGTTGCTGTCCAATTGGAAAATGTTGAGCCTGGCTGTTTTCGTTTCTCTCCTGGTTGTTTTACCGCAGCTGGTTTATTGGAAAGTTGCAACCGGGCATTGGATTTATTATTCCTATCAAAAAGAAGGCTTTTATTTTTTGAACCCGCATATTATCGATGGCTTGTTCAGCTACCGCAAAGGATGGCTGCTTTATACGCCAATCATGGCTTTTGCGCTGGTTGGATTGGTTTTTCTGAAAAAATACGTTCAGGGGGCCAGCCTGGCGATTATTGTCACTCTTGGTGTTGCTATTTATGTCATTTATAGTTGGTGGTCGTGGTGGTATGGTGGAAGTTTTGGATCGCGACCGATGATTGATTTTTATGGCCTGTTGGCTATACCGCTGGCCGCTTTCATCCAACAAGTAATTCGTTCAAAGTGGATTATAAAGTCGGTGGTGATTTTGGTTTTGGGGTTTTTGGTTTATCTCAACCAGTTTCAAATGTCCCAATACCGAACTTCGTTGTTACACTGGGACAGCATGACCAAAAAAGCTTATTGGGCCATCATGTTTAAAAAAAGTTGGCCACCAAATTACGATAAACTCATCCAATCGCCCGACTATAAAAAGGCCCTGAAGGGCGAAGACGAATATTAAAAATTGAATTATGAAGAAGTTTGTAAAACCGTTAATTTTCATCGTTTCTATCGTAGCTGTTTTTTTTATTCTTCAGCTTGAAAATTATATTGGATTGAGGCCACAGAGCATCCATATTTGGCGACAAACCGATTGTTTGTCCATCACTCAAAATTATTATCAAAACGGCA
>DATFMO010000291.1:0-7233 GCA_035266925.1 Sunxiuqinia sp.
ACCATAATAACACATTTCGATCTCCATGGAAGTTTTGCCAATTCCGCCAGTCCCCCCTAATAACAAAGCTTTCCCCTCATTTGTGGAAATTCCTGCTGAATGGATAAGTGCTACATCATCAAAAAAGCTCATCGCAGGAATTAGAATATTTTCAAATAAAATTGCCGATAATTTATCTGTTATAGAAGAATACTCGCCGTTAGCTATTATACGATGGAGTATACCATTACTAAAAAATGAGGGATATAAATAAACCTTTACTATGGCGCTTCCAGATTTTCTGATAAATGCGAATTTACCATGTGAACCACTGATAACAAAACCATTTCCAGTTTCTCCGTGAATTCTGGGATTAGAATACTGAATGGTAGCATCAAAGGATTTACTGCAAAATTCAACAAACAAATCAGGCTCTCCAACAGCTGGACTATAAAATTGTAATAATTCTTCAAGAGAAGATTTCAAAGCAGGTACTTCTTCTATATTAAAATCTATATTTTTCCCAAAGATGGAATACTTCATATCACTCAAAGGTTTAACAACATTTGCACAAATTCCGGGTAATTAATGTTAGCATTATATTTTTCAGCTACGGTATTATAGACTGCTTCAGACAACCTAATTCTCACTTCTTGGTCTGATTTTAATAATCTAATTATTCCCTGTGTTAGAAAACCAATATTAAAATCCTTTTCCAGCAGTATTCCATTGCTGCTGTTTACAATTTCTCCTGAACCACCAACGTTTGTTGCAATTACCGGAATGCCATATGACATCGCCTCCATAATACTTACCGGAATTCCTTCCGATGAGCTCACATTAATGAAAATATCAATCTTCTCCTTCTTATAAAACTCCAATACTTCTCTATTTGATTGGTTACCTTCAAGCCGATAGATAATGTTTTTCTTAGCTCCAAGTTTCCTGTTGGCAAATTCTTCAATTTCTTCCTGTAATGGCCCACCTCCCAGGTGAGTCCAACGGATTCTTAAATCTTCAATTCTGGATAAAGCATCAATAATCAGATGAACCCTTTTGACTCTGTGTATAAAAGAACAGCTTACAATATGATATTCAGTAAGATTTACAGGTTTTTCGATCCGGGGAGGAAGATTAATACCAAGCTTGGAAACTATAAATTTTTCCGGTTTCAAATTAGTTTTTTGTCGGACGTAATCACAACCATCCTGGGAAATAAATACTAGTTTGTCGAGCATCTTTACCTTAAAATACTGAAAACTCAGATAATTTGGATCGTGTTCATAATCATAAATGTCTGACCTATGCCCGCGGGCAACTGCTTTTACCTGCGGATAATGCTTTTTTATTAATCCAGCCGCCAAAGCAATATTGACAAACCAGTAGGCATACAAAACAGTATTTTTGTCATAAGTAAATGTCCTTTTCATATACAAATAAAGCTGGAATCCTTTTACCAGATCATGAACCGCTTTCCCGATAACAGTCCTCGATATTTTAAGACTTTTATTTTTTTTGACGAAGCGAATTTCACTAATCAAAAGAGACAAAAAGGAAAAAAAATGTAGAATTAGGAATGGAATAGATCCTATGTTTTCCTTCAGATTGGCAACTGGCTTATAGTGATGAACATTACAGTTACTGGGAAGCTCCCGTCTATCGCCCTGTTTTTTGGAATAAGCAAGTATTTCGATCTTGTTAAAAGCATTACTTAAATAATCAATTTCATTCTCAAGAAATGACTCTCCTCTTCCATATGGAAATCCATGAGTTAGTAAAATTAATTTCTTCATTTTGCTTCCCCTTAAATTTCAACTAAAAGTGATTTATATTGCTCAATGACCCCTCTTACTGTCCCTTCCCAAACAAACTGATCTTTGATCAATTCACAATTTTGTTGAATCCGTTTGGACTCGGATTTGTAATTTTTATAATAATTGAGAACCTTCTCGGCAAAGTCCTTGGGGCTTTTTTCATCAATGACAAACCCAATCTGGTACTTTTCAACAAATTCTTTCATCATCCTGGCCTGACCAACTAGCACAGGTTTACCGTATTGCATGTACTGGTATATTTTTGTTGCAATTGTGCGATGGATTTCTTCCCGGTTTGTCGGTGGTGTAAAAAAGCACAAATCACTGGCCTTAACGTAGGAAGGTAATTTTTCAATCGGTGCCCAACCGTCAAACTGAATATTCTTTTCAACCCCCAATTCTTTTGCCAACCCAATCGGATCATATGGCTTAATTATTTTACCACAAAGCAAAATCTTTACATGTGGGATTTCTGGAATAATAGTCGGCAATGCTCGAATCGCAACGTCAATTCCCCTCAAAATATCAATTCCCCCAGCATAAAAGATTACAAAATCATTTTGAAACTTACGGACGATCTTTTCATCAATATTTTCAGGGCTAAAGAGCTTAGCCGATGGCGTATTGGGCACACAGACAATTTTCTCAGGGGGAACTCCAACATCTCGAATATAGATTTGCCTCAACGGTTCTTCTACAGTTACAACCAAATCAGCTTTATTCAAATAGTTTCTTTCATATTTCTTCCAGGGGCTCAGCGCTTTTACAATTTTTCCCAAAAAGGTATTGTAATGAGCGGTGTGAACAATCCAGTTACTATAATATTCATGCTGGTCGCACACCAACTTTAAGCCGTACTTCTTTTTGAAATAATACCCAACTGACGACAATGGCAAGTCATGCACATGAATAATGTCAAAATGATCTTTTTTGAATAAGCCGGCAACAAATAACTTCCATTTTCTAAAATAGGTCGGAACAACCAGACAAGCGGCACTGAGTTTATAATCAAGGTTGGTTAATGGTAACCGGTATATTTTAATTCCGTTATAATCTTCAAATTTTGCTCCCCTTTCCAGAGTTCGACAAGCAATTGTAACCTGAAACCCATTTTCGATCAAACTTTGAGCTTCCTTTTCCACGCGATTATCAGGAGGAAATTCCTCGGCAAGCAACATTAGAACATTCATAGCTTAAGTTTTTGAATGAGTTGTCCGGTCAACGTCTTCCTTGAATAAGCATTTGACCTGGGTACATCTTTTAATGAAAAAGAGTCAGTGATCAAATGATCAATCACTGAGATCATCCCATTCACATCATCATAATTGAAAAGTTTCCCACATTCCGTTTCATCAATCAACTGCTCAAGATCTCCCCCTTCGGGGCCAATTGCCAAAACCGGCTTTCTAGAAGCCAGGTACTCAAAGAATTTTCCGGTTACAATACCTTTGTTGTTTTTAATTTTAGGAATCACAAGTAATTGCAGAGACGATCTTAACAAAAAACCAACAGATGTTGAATGACCAACATATCCCACTAAATCCAGCTCAACCTCGGGGATCGTTTGTCTTATTTTATCAACAATGTCTGATGATACATTACCAACAAATCGAAGTAAAATCCCTTTTTTCTTTTGCTCGTCTAATTTTGAAATCGCCACCAAGAAGCCATTTATATCATATTTCTCGGAAATTGTCCCGGTGTAGGTAATAACAAATTTTGCATCACTTGCTTTCACTTTCAACTCAAAATCTTTCTCATCATAACCATTGGGGATGACTATGACTTTCGAATCGTTATTTGGATCAATTTTCGCAATAAACATCCTTTTTAAATGCTCACTTACGGTTAAGATCACATCAGCTTGACGAAGCACCTTCAATTCCATTGCCTGATCAAGTTTCCTTGACAAAAACGAATGGTGTAGCTCAGGATAATAATAGATATCCGTCCAAGGGTCACGTAAATCAGCCACCCAGTGAATCCCCAGCTCCCGTTTCAGCTTCAAACCAATCAATTGCGTTGAATGTGGTGGACTAGTGGTAATTACCGTATCAATTCGATGTTCGCGGACTAATTCGACCGCTCGCCGGTAAGCAAATCTGTTCCATCCTTTCCGGGGATCAGGAATAAAAAAATTTCCTCTTACCGCTTTTGCAATTTTTTGTAGAAATGTCTCCTCGCTTTTATTTGAAAAACCACCATAAGGAATCTCCTCTTTCCCAACCATTTTTTTATAAAAGTTGTAGGGTTCAAACGTATTTGTCTTGTAAACAAAAACACTGGAGGAAACCTCATGCTCTAAGCTTTTGTCCACCTGTGCGTAGCTGGCTTTTGCTGGATCAACCGTTAAAATTACCGGCTGAACACCATACTCCGGTAGATACTTTGAAAACTTCAACCAACGCTGAACCCCTGCTCCTCCACTAGGCGGCCAATAATAAGTTATGATGAGGACTTTCTTCATTTTTAACTTTGTTGAGCAAAAGTAATAATCTTACATCAATTCCATTATTTTTGTACCACAATTCAGACTACTATGGATTTCTGCGATCTTAACAGACAATACACAGCTTACAACAACGAGATTGACACAGCCATTCAGTCGGTGATTCAATCGACTTCTTTTATCAATGGAAAAGAAATTGAACTGCTCGAAACCGAGTTGGCTGATTTTACAGGGGTAAAACATGCTATTTCCTGCAGCTCGGGAACCGATGCACTTTTGCTCGCATTGATGGCATTTGATGTTCAACCGGGTGATGAGGTGATTTGCCCGGCATTTAGTTTCATCGCATCAGCATCGATGATTGAGCTTTACAAAGCCAAACCTGTGTTTGTGGATGTGTCGCCACTCGATTTTAATTTGGACCCTCGAAAAATAGAAGAGAAAATAACACCCCGGACAAAGGGCATTATTGCGGTATCGCTTTACGGGCAGTGTGCCGATTTCGAAGCTATCAATTCCATTGCTAAAAAATATGGAATTTGGGTGATTGAAGACGGTGCTCAGTCGTTTGGTGCCAAATACCACGGCAAGCGATCTTGTTCGCTGACAGATGTGGCCACCACCAGTTTTTTCCCAGCGAAGCCTTTGGGATGTTATGGCGATGGCGGTGCAGTTTTTACAAAAAATGATGAATTAGCAGAGAAGCTAAAAATGCTTCGCTCTCATGGGCAGGAAAAACGATACATCCATAAATACATTGGAATCAATGGACGCATGGACACTTTGCAAGCAGCCATCCTTCGGGTCAAATTAAAACACTTTGAAGACGAAATAATGAACCGGCAGAGAGCAGCGGAAATGTATTCTTCACTTTTGAAGGAACATGTGTTACTGCCTGAAATTGCGGAAAACCGTGAAAGCGTCTGGGCACAATACACCATCGGTGTTCGCAATCGAAATGAATTGAGGGTAAAGTTGAATAAAGCGGGAATTCCAACGGCTGTTCACTACCCGGTTATTTTGCCCCGGCAAGAAGCCTTTCAAACCAATATCTCGGCAGGTGAACCGTTTGAGGTTTCGGAATTACTCGCTGAAACTGTCCTGTCGTTGCCGATGCATGGATTCATTACAGATGAAGAAATTAACCAAGTGGCAGAAGCGATAGTCAAAAATATCAAATGAAAAGGAATAACCGCAAAGGCGCTGAGACGCAAAGAAAAATTCAATCAAAACTCTGCGTCTCCGCGTCTCTGCGGTGAAAATAAAACAAAGAATGACAAAGGCAGAACTCAATCAACTTTCAAAGGAAATTCTCCATGCATCAATTACCGTGCATCGAGAAATGGGCCCGGGATTGTTGGAATCAGTTTATGAACTGTGTCTTTTGAAAGAATTACATCTTAGAAGCATTCAGGCGGAAAACCAAGTACCCGTCCCATTATTTTACAAGCAAGAAAATCTAAATAAAGATTTTAGAATAGATATATTAGTTGAAAAAGAAATAATTATAGAATTGAAGGCTGTTGATCTTCTCTTGCCCGTACATGAGGCTCAAATTATTTCTTACTTAAAACTGACAAACAAAAGACTTGGACTACTGATTAATTTCAATGCTCCCTTGCTGAGAGATGGCTTTAATCGGTATGTCAATAATTTTTAATGAAAAGGAACCGTAAAGACACAAAGGTGCAATGAAAGATTCAAAAAGCCCTGCGTCTTAGCGCCTCTGCGGTTTAAAAAATATAGAAATGGACAAAGACTATTTTTCACACGAAACAGCAATAATTGATGATGGCGCCCTAATTGGAGAAGGAACCAAAATCTGGCATTTCAGTCATGTGATGTCCGGTGCAAAAATTGGTGACAATTGTGTGCTGGGTCAAAATACTTATGTTGGAGGGAAAGCACAGATTGGCAACCGGGTGAAGGTTCAAAATAATGTAAGCATCTATGATTCCGTTATTTTGGAAGATGACGTTTTTTGTGGTCCCAGTTGCGTATTCACCAACGTGGTCAACCCTCGTTCATTTGTCGAACGCAAGACCGAATATAAAGAAACCCGCATCAAAAGGGGTGTTTCCATTGGAGCCAATGCCACTATCGTGTGTGGTGTAACCATTGGGGAATATGCATTTATCGGTGCAGGTGCTGTCGTCACAAAGTATGTCAAACCTTTTGCATTGATGGTAGGTGTTCCGGCAACACAAAAAGGATGGGTCAGCCAATCAGGTGCTGTGTTGGACGAAAACCTGGTTTGTCCGGAAACTGGTGACAAATACCAAATCAACAACAATCAATTAGAACAAATTGAATCATGAATCTAAAAGAAACGATACTTCAAAAAATTGAAAAGTCAAACGAAGTGGTTGGGGTTATCGGCTTGGGCTATGTCGGATTGCCCTTGGCTGTAAGCTTTGCCTCGGAGGGAGTGCAAGTCTTTGGTTTTGAAAAGTCAGCAGCAAAAGCAGCCAAAGTCAATGCCGCCGATAACTATATCAGCGATGTTAAAGATGAGGATTTGAAAGCTGTTGTCACCAATGGCAAACTAACCGCAACAACTGATTTTTCAAAATTAGGTACTTGTGATGCAATCCTCATCTGTGTACCAACACCGCTTGATATCTTCAAGAAGCCGGACATGAGCTATATCGAGGAATCCTGCAGTACAATTGCTCAACACCTAAAAAAGGGAACTTTCGTTTGCCTGGAAAGCACCACCTACCCGACCACTACGGAAAGCGTCATTCTTCCAATATTGGAAGAACAATCAGGATTGAAGCACGGCGACGATTTTTGGCTGGCCTTTTCACCAGAACGTGTTGATCCGGGAAATAAGCAATTTGTCACCCGAAATACGCCAAAAGTACTGGGAGCACTGTCTGATGACGGACTTGAAATTGGGCAGGCGGTTTACAAAAAAGCGATCGACTTGATTCACCCAGTAAGCTCGCCACGTGTTGCCGAGATGGTGAAGATCTTGGAAAATACGTA
>DATFMO010000292.1:0-5591 GCA_035266925.1 Sunxiuqinia sp.
TGATCCGGGCCACCGAGCAATGTTCGTGGTTGATTAAAAAATAAAGGTAACTTTTGAACCGGGAGATCCTTATTTTACCTGGCGGTAATTTAAAATGGCGACTAACCTGGCCCACCGCGCAAATATAACTGTCGATGGTCCGTTCACTGTAGTTGCGGATACGCATCTCGCGCTCCATCAACTCATGGATGCTTTTTTTTCATGATTAAACGATTTAAAATGGGAAAGTAAGTTACGCCATTTTTTGCAGGAACCAAAGCTGCCCCGCCACAGCGGGGTTTAGTTCAACTAGTTTATATATGTAATAAAGTTATCTTATATTTCCGTTTTGGGTGTGATATGAGTAGTTTTATGATCTTATATTTCAACATGCAAATTACGGAATTTTATAAAACAAAATGTTTTTAGCGATATTTATTATTCCTTATTCTTTTAACCCCGCATCACAACTTTGTCTTTGAATCTTGTTCTTAGTATCTTGTCCAACTTTGTATATTCTTTGTCAGATAATGTCAATCCAATAACAAGGGTAACCCCGGAACAATAAAATTCAAATTCTTTTCGGTTAAGCTTGACATACATGCTATCTTTTTGATTAAAATCGATATCAGCTTCCGATGTTTCTATATGATACCAGTCATTTTCAAACTCATCTTCCGGGTAACTTCTCTGGATCATCAAATATTTTCCAACCGAGTTTATGAGTTCCTCAATGGTCATGTTTTCACGATAAACCTCAACAGTATCATTAAATTCAATGGTACAGCCAAAATCAGGATCGTCGATTATTTTCAGTTGTTTGCATTCAAAATTCATGGCAGTGATATTTAGCTTGTTTTACAATACTTGTTCAGATATCCAAATCATCAAACGGGTTTTTAATGTTTTTCAAGCTCTGATTGCTGACATGGGTGTAAATTTCGGTAGTCTTTGATGACTTGTGTCCAAGCAGAACCTGTATCAACCGGAGGCTTGTGCCGTTCTCCAGTAAATGAGTGGCGATGCTGTGCCGTAAACAATGAATCGTGTAGGGTTTATTGATCCGCGAACGTTCCAGGGCTTTCTCAAATACTTTTTGCAGGCTGCTTGCCGTCAGCGCCCGCCCCGGGAACTGTCCTTCAATCAAAAATTTTTGAGGGTGATGGGAATGGTAATATTCCCTAATCTGCCCAAGCAGCGAATCAGGCAAGGGGATCACCCGGTCTTTTTTCCCCTTCGATTTGATGATGTAAAGCAATTTTCGTTTCGAATCGATATGCCATAGCTGCAGGTTCACCAATTCGCTCCTTCGCAGTCCACAGGCATAAATCATTTTCATGGCCATTTTATGCTTGGGATTGGTAATGGCGTGAAAAAACTTTTCCAAATCTGGTTTGCTAAATACCTTGGGCAGTGGTTTTGCTTTCAGGGGACGTTCAATTGCCTCGATGTTCAATTGCCGGTTGTAGTTCTTTTCGTAAAATAACTTCAGCGCGCTCACGGTTTGATTCTGAAAGGTTGAACTCAGCCCGTGCTTCATGATGAATTCCGTATTGAACCGGGTGATATCGCCATTGCTGATCGCTTCCGGGCTGTTGGATGCATAATAGCCAAAAAAGATTTCCAGTTGGTGAACATAGGATGTGATGGTATTTTCGGCGTATCGTTTTTGTTCCATCCATTTTTTAAAGGATTGGATCTGAGCCCTCACCTCTGGTGACAATTGCGATTTGATTGTTTTCAGGTTATAACGGGGTTTAACGGGGATTAACTTTCGGGGCGGCTGTTCCGTGTTTGTTTTCTTCAAGCCTGAATAATCCACCCAGGCCACTCTCCGGAAAGCCTCGAAAAGCGAATGCAGGTCAAACAGTTTTTCAGGGATATACCAGCTTTTCATGGTTTGGCTCCATCGCGCCTCTTCCAGCTGTTTAATCCGTTTAGCCAGCTCAACATTATAATCAAACCGCAGCAAAACAACCGGTTGCTGGCGGTGATGGGCTTTTCTTAGCGTAATGACTTTTGACGATTGGGGCATGGGTTTAGATTTTCTTCACGCAATTTAATAAACTTTACAGAATAATACCTTCTTCTAATGAAACTGTTTTTCAACAGTAGGCAATTGCCAGCGTCGGCATGCCTGGACATTCATTCCCCGGAGACCAACCAGTAAAGAACAATAAAAAAGGGTGCCCCAAACGGACACCCATTAAAATGTATTTTTGTATCAATAGCTACCAAATCACAGCTCGTTTGTCTGGAGCCAGGTACATACCATCGCCTTTTTTGGCGTCGAACGCCTTGTCGAACGCTTCAATGTTGCGAAGCGGCCCGAGTACGCGGTAACGTCCCAGTGAGTGAACATCAGTTTTCGTGCGACGTAATTTTTCAGCATCACGAATATTTTCAGCCCACACATGCGCATAAGCCAGGAAGAAACGTTGGTTTGGCGTGAAACCATCAATGGGCTTTTCATCGCCTTTTAAAGCCATTTGCAA
The DNA here is from genome assembly GCA_035266925.1 of Sunxiuqinia sp. Lineage (GTDB taxonomy): Bacteria > Bacteroidota > Bacteroidia > Bacteroidales > Prolixibacteraceae > Sunxiuqinia. Next base: position 2,475 of record DATFMO010000292.1, read on the forward strand.
GGCGTTGTAAGCCACATTTACGCCGCCCAGATCGGCAATGTTTTCACCCAGCGTAAGTTCTCCATCCGCTTTAACGGTATCAAGTACCGTAAACTGCGAATATTGATCAGCCAATACCTTTGCCCGTTTTTTGAAACGGGCGGCGTCATCTTTCGTCCACCAGTCTGTCAGGTTGCCATCCTTGTCGTACTGGCGCCCGTGGTCATCAAATCCGTGCGACATCTCGTGGCCAATAACTACTCCAATGGCTCCATAGTTGATGGCATCGTCGCCATGCATGTAGAAGAATGGCGGTTGCAAAATGGCAGCCGGGAATACGATCTCGTTAGCAGATGGGTTGTAGTATGCGTTCACCGTTTGCGGTGTCATGCCCCATTCTTTTTTGTCAACCGGTTGGTTGATCTTTTTAAGCATGTCATTGAAATCAAATCGTCCGGATGCCAGAACATTGTCAAGGTAAGAATCCGGTGTCACTTTCATACTGGAATAATCTTTCCATTTGTCCGGGTAGCCCACTTTAACGGTGATCGCGTTCAGCTTTTCCAACGCTTTTTGTTTGGTCGTGTCGCTCATCCATCCCAGTTTATTAATTCGGTCGCCCAACGAAGTGCGCAGGTTTTCTACCAACTTGATCATGCGCTCTTTCGCTTCGGGTGGAAAGTATTTCTGTACGTACATTTGTCCAACGGCTTCGCCCAATGCACTGTTAGTGGTCCCTTGCACCCGTTTCCAACGTGGACGTTGTTTCAATTGCCCACTCAGTGTTTTTCCATAGAAATCAAAACTCAGGTCAACAAATTGTTTCGGTAGGTAAGGAGCCATGCGCGACACCAGCTGCCATTTCATGTACAGTTTCCAGTCGTCCACCGGCACGGTCTTCATCATCTCGCTGATCCCTTTCATAAAATCAGGTTGCGACACGATGAAATCTCCCGGGTCACCCAGGCCAATTCCATCGAAATAAGCTGCCCAGTTGTAGTTGGGTGCAATTTTAGCCAGTTGGCCCTCATCCATCTTGTGATAGGTTTTGTACGGATCACGTTGATCAAGCTTGCTCATGGAGAATTTCGCCATTTGCTTTTCCAGCTTGAAAATAGCTTCAGCTTGTTTTTCGGACACATTAGCAGAGCTTCCCAGCAGTTGAAAAACATGGCTGATGAATTCGCGGTATTTCTGTTGAATTTCAACGGAGTGCTTGTCGGTATTCAAATAATAGTCACGGTTGGGCATGCGCAATCCTCCTTGATGGAGGTAAGCCACTTCCATGGTCGAATTTTTGTCGTCGGCGTTGGAGTACAATCCAAAAAATGGGCTGATCCCCATTTTGTTCCATTGAGCGACCAACTGTTGTAAGCCCTGAATATTTTTAAGTTGTTCAACTTGCCTTAAAAACGGTTCGATCGGTGAAATACCGGCTGCTTCGATGGCGGCAGTATCCATCCCACTATGGTAAAAATTAGCAATTTTCTTTTCAATACTTCCATCTTCATACTGCTTACTGGTAATTTCTGTGAACACGGTTTTAACTTGTTGCTCGGCTACGTCCCCCAGTTTATCAAATGTTCCGTAGCGGCTTTTTTCATCGGGCAGCGGGTTGCGTTTTTTCCAACCGCCATTGGCGTAGTGGTCGAAATCAGCTGCCGGAGAAACAGTCGTGTCCAGGTCCGCCAATTCAATGCCTTTATCTCTCGGTGCCTTTTGAGCCTGGTTGCACGCCATCATACCCATTGTCAATAATAAGATCAGTAAATAATTAATTTTCTGCATATGTTTTTAGTTCTAAATTTCGTTTTGGGGTAGGTCTGCAAAAGTGAAAAAGAATTACAATTCAATTAAAAATAAATGTCATGTTTGGTGAATTTTTTTTGAAAAACAGAATGATCCGATTAAAACAACAATCGAACATCGTCATCGCGAGCGGAGCGGAGCGATCTACCCGAAAATCCCACTGTTGGTTGGGATTTACAATCCCAATTTACATCCGTCATGGCAAGTCGTCATCCAATTCTCATTGGTCAAAATCAATTTAAGAAAAAAGGAAATATGAGTATCCGCATGCATACCTAAAAGCAGAATGAAGTATTGAAAATCAATTCGTTTGCCCCAAGCCCTGAAGGGAGCGAATTGATTTTTCCTCTCCTTTTTGGGCCGGGGCAAACAGGGAGAATCCCAGTCTGACGCCTGGCAGGAATTTGCGAACCAGGTAAAAATGTGGATAACCATTAAAATTAATTAATCACAGAGGTCACGGAGATTTACATAGAGGATAATTTGACAGTTGTTGTTTAAGGTCTACTATTAAAAATCGAGGGTCAAATTCTAAGTGAGTGGATGCGCTAAGCGCTTTGTTCAAAAAATAATATTGTTGATTTGACGTAAGGGTCACGACATGTCGTGACCCTACAACGATTTAATTTTAGTCGCTGCTTCTTGAATCAAGCTCCAGGCTTGTTCCACATGATGTCGTTTGGTTTGTGTTTGACCAATGCTCATGCGTAGCCAAAAGACACCATTCAACACGGTGTGTGTCAGAAATATTTTTCCGTTTTTGTTGAGGCGGTCCATCAGGTTTTTGTTGAATTCGTTCCCATTGTTGTGGCGAAAAACCACGAGGTTGAATGGCGGTTTGATCAGCAAATCAAACTCCCCGGATTGTTCCACCCACCCGGCAAAATCAGCAGCCAGTTGAATGTGTTCACGAATGTGGTGCTGCAAACCTTCTACGCCATAATGGCGAATGACAAACCACAGCTTTAGCGCCCGGAAGCGTCGTCCCAGCTGGATGTGCCAGTCGCGGTAATCAATCACAGCGCCTTTTTCGGTGGCCTCATTCCGCAGGTACTCGGGCAGGATGCTCAACGTTTGAATCAAGACTGATTTGTCCGCCACGTAAAAACAGTTGCAATCGAAATTGGTGAACATCCACTTGTGCGGGTTGAAGGAATAGCTGTCAACCAATTCCAGCCCATCAAAATGCGAGCGGTAATCGGGGCAAATAGCTGCTGTTCCCGACATGGCTGCGTCAATATGCAGCCAGAATTGGTATTCTTTGCACATCTCAGCGATTCTGCGGATTGGATCAACCGCATTGGACGAAGTTGTGCCAATGGTTGCACA
>DATFMO010000293.1:0-2641 GCA_035266925.1 Sunxiuqinia sp.
TTTCCCTTTTTGAGCTTGTTTAATCGTTTGAAGGTTTTTTATCAGCGCGTTGTACCTGGGTTTTTCAATTTCCCCTTCCCGCTGCACATCGATCAGGGGACCGATCCCATGGGTATTATTTTTTTCAACTCTTGGAAAATCAAAGTCCACAGGTGATAAGATGATGCGTGGAATACCTTTTATCCCAAAACCATAAGAGCGTTTGGTGCTGATTCCATTTTTTATTGCTTCCCCTTGGCCCTTGGCGAATCTCACCGCAGTACTGTAATCGTCTTGACCACAGTTGTTGAGCTGTTTCTTTTTCAATCTGAAGTAATTCTTAGCTATTTTCAGTGCCCATAATAATTCGCAATAAGAACGACTAAATTTAGTGTCTGAAGGAACATAGGAAGAGGTAAAAGGTGGAACATTAAATGTCATTTCAGGTTCTGGCTTTGTTTCGATGCAAACGACAGGAATGCCAAGCGATTTGTAATATATAGCTTTCAGCATATTCTGTTCATCAAGTAAAACCAAATTAGGTGACAACTCATCAAGAAAGTTCTTAAATATTTGAAAGTTAGATTGTAGGCTCTTGCCGAAATCGCTCCTGCGGATCAAATACCGATCAATAAAAAGTTTAAAATTAAACCTCTGTTTGTTCAATAGTACTGGGTTGACAATGAAGGAAGCATGAGAACGTGTCTGAAAGCCGTATTTTTCCAGTTCGGACTTCAAAGAATTCATGTTCAAATAAATTATTTGATATCCTGCATCTCTTAAAATTTGTATCATTTTAAGAGAACCATAAAAATGTCCTTTGGCTGGTAGTATGTCGACAAGGATTAACGGCATTTTGTCATAAATGTATTCAACATGTGATATGTGATGTTAATTGTTCAGTAAGTTTATTACTGTTCGATGAATATATTGTGTCACTAATTCGTCAAAGAGTATCGCTAATTCGACATTAATTATCTTAAAGTAAGTCATTTTTCGGTTTTTGATTGACCTTTTATGAGGTGATGTTTATATGTAAAATGGTTATAATCATTGTGTTACAATAAGTGATAGTTGATGGACATAACTTTCAGCATTAGTAATTTATTTTTGTTGTTCCCGAAATAATCGGAATAACTCCTCGAAAGATAGATTAAGCATGTTTTAGGAAATTCGCCTAAATATTGTTCATTAATTAGCATCATCGTCGTGCGGCGCATGCGGGAGGATTCTTTCGTAGATACGACGGTGAATACGCCTTCGAAAATTGAATTTTTGCTCCAGACCCTGAGCTGCGCTCAGGGCTATTGCTTACGCGCCGTTGGCGCTTGGAAGCAGAGAATATTTTGTCTGAAACGGGCCAAAACAAAAATTCCCTCATCCCAGGAACAACCTGGGATGAGGGAATTTTTTTTCTTCAGCCTCAATCTTTAAAGTTAAAGATTCTATTTTTTCAATGGTTTAAAATCCCAGTAATTCACTTCGGCTTCTGTTTCATTGTCCGACAGTTGCAACCAGTAGGCGGGTGTGACCCGGTGTCCGGTTTTGGAGCGCAAACGACGTTTGTAAACGTCAATAGCTGGGTTGAAAATCAGGTCGGTGACGCCAATGGTGTACAATTGTTCGGCTTCTTCCTCAACCTTTTTGTCTTCCTGAACTTTGACCTCGTAGCCATTGTGTTCCAACAATTCTTTGAGAAAGTCGACACGTTGTTGGGAAATACCTTTTTCAACAACGGTACAACGGACTCCGTCAACTTCTGCTACGATATGTTTTCCATTATTTAGTGGCATGATCTGCTAATTTTTGGAATCAGTAAATATTAAAGTAAGGCGCTACCAGACAAAATGTATTGGTAGATGAAACTTAAGAATCCTACCGTCACAATGCCGGCCAGACAAATCACCATGCTGATTCTAAAGCTTGGTGCACTTTTAAAGAATGCCAGCGGCGTATCCGTTTTATCAATGAACATGGCTTTCACCACGCGCAGATAATAATAGAGTGAAATTGTGGCATTCAATACTGCGATCAGCACCAGGATATAATAACCTTTTGATGCGGCAGACATGAACAGGAAGAATTTTCCGAAGAACCCGGCTACCGGTGGAATTCCAGCCAATGAGAACAAGGCCACCATCATGAGCAAGCTCAACAAAGGATTGGTTCGATAAAGTCCTTTGTAGTCCTCGATGTTTTCTTTGCCGTAGACATGACTGATGGTTGCAGCTACGCCGAAAGCTCCCAGGTTAGTGAAAATGTAAATGAGCATGAAATAAACCACGGAAGTCATTCCTTGTGTGCTGTCGCCCATCAACCCCAGCAAAATAAAACCAGCTTGTGCAATGCTGGAGAACGCCAACAGCCGTTTGATATTCGTTTGACGAATGGCAAACAAGTTACCAATGGTCATGGTGGAAATGGCCAGGATATACAGCACTTCTTCCCAAACATCAACCAGGTTGCCAAACACACGATACAAGGTGATCATGAAAATGAATACGGCAGCTCCTTTTGACACGACAGAAAGATAGGCAGTCACCGAAATTGGCGAACCTTCATACACGTCAGCAGTCCAAAGGTGGAAGGGCACCAGCGAAATTTTGAAGCCCATACCAGTGATAAAAAAGATGAGTCCTAAAATCGCTAGTCCGTCTGTTGT
>DATFMO010000294.1:0-14764 GCA_035266925.1 Sunxiuqinia sp.
GTATCTCGGAATTCCAAATCGACCAATAATTTTTTTCAAATCCTCTTTAAATTTTTTGTTTGCCCTTACGTGGTAGCCTGCCAGATTATAATATTTGATCATGTTTTTCCATTGCAAATCGTCTTTATCCCTGTTTGTGGAGATGTAGAGCATCACTATATTTTTAGATTTGAGAAGGTTGTGAAGTTTATCACTGTAAGCAAATTGCCTTTTACATGGCCCACACCAGGTCGCCCATAAATCAACATATACCTTTTGCCCCCTGAATTGCTTTACACATTGAGCCAATGAGTTAATGTGTTCATAATTCTCCAGAAATTTAGACGCTTCATTAAATTTTTGTTCTGTCCTTTTATGAAAATCTACTATTTCTTTAATGTGAGGTTCTAAATATTTTGAAAAAATACTGTGAGGAAAATCGACATTAAAACTTTTATATAGGGCTATAAGTTCTTTTTCATATTTGTGTTGTCGAGCTACTGAAATAATGTAGGAAGCATCATAAAATTCAAGAGTCTTACCATTTAAATAGCTCTTTGCCACATCGAGTATATAGGTATGTAATAGTCCCTTTTTTCGGGCTGCCGAACGGTCACTAAAGTGATATTTTTCGCCAATATATTCTTGATATCGCAAATAATTTTGTAGGTAACTATATGCCCATTTTGAACTCAACAGGTTTGCGGTATCGAGTGGAATCCTTAATACTGCTTTTTCCCACATTTCCTTGATGCTGTCTATATTTGCATTCCGATCTAGCTTTATTGCTCTAACAAATTTGATTGTTGCAGTTTCACCAAGTACGGAACTGTAAAACAACTTTCTGTCAAGTTTTATTAAATCAAATAAATTTGTTGAAATTTTCCCTTCGTTTAACAAATTTTCGAAAGTTTCAATTTCCTTGTTGTAAAGAGAGTCAGTTTCATTTTCAACTGTGGCAATTGGTAAATTCCAGAATTTCATAGTCACATCCTGAAGAAACATTGGACTAACTAACTTTTGATATTCCTGCTGTACTTCTGGATTTTTGCATACAACTTTGGATAGATTTTTATGGTTGTTCGGTTCGATTGAAATATGGTAATTTTCTCCAGGATCTAATATCAATTGTCTCATCTTTCCTCTAGGTAGAAGAAGGGTTATAAAACTTGGCTTTTTTAAATCAAATCTAAATTCAAAGTTTCCTAGTGAATCGACATTCTGTGAAGTTTGAAGATATTCATCACAAATTCCGTTAACAGGAACAGTGCACCTTATTTCTTTCGGGACTTGTCCTATAAATTTACCACTTAAGGTAACAATGTTTCTAGTCTTTTCGCATGATGTTAGACAAACTAAAATCAGGAATAGATATGTTAGATTTCGTTTCATTGTTTTATAAGTTTTGGCTCACTATATCACTGAGAATTTTGTTTAATTGTTCAATGTTAACTATTTACAGCAATTCGTTTATTATTTGTTCTGTTTCGTCTTGAGATGGTCTAAAAGAATTTCCTGTTCTGTAGATTTTGCCATTTTCATCTATTATCGCATAAGATGGAAATCCATGTATCCTTAGTAATTTTTCAAAATAGGCGCTTTGGGCTTCATTTAATAAGAAATGTTCTCCTCCTAATTTTTTATCTGCTAATAATGTTTTCCAAGGTTGTTCTTTCGATCTAAAACATATATAGACAAATGCAACATTCTTTCACTCGTATTCCTCCATCATTTGTTTTGAATTGGGGAACTCAGAGATGCAAGCTCCACACCATGTTGCCCAGCAATCAATATAGATGACGTTGCCTTTGTCGTTGCGAAGAATTCTTTGCCATAAAGCAGAAGCAGATTGATCATTTATCCCGCTTATTTTAATGTCTTTTGCGAATGCAGGCTTGTTAAGTAGTGCTTCTATTCCGGAGTAATGGTCATGGATCGGTTCAATTAGATAATTTTCTTGAATTAGAGAATTGATCAATTTTTTGTTTTTATCGTAGAATGCTAGTTTGTAGTTCGAAAGCTTCGAGTTGATAAATTCGTTTAAAGTCAATTGCCTAACGATTCCTGTTTTCGGAGTAAGTTCAATAATCTTGTGAAAAATTAAAGAGTCGAAGTTGTTTTTAGAGATGGAATCTCTGCTATTCCATGCGATTTCCCATACATAGTTGTATAGAAAACTGTTAATAAGCCATTGAGAGTCTGAGTTTATTAATTCATTGGGAGTTATTGATGCAACATTCTGAATAAAATCGTAGTAATTTTCGTTAATTCTCCAATCTTTGGATAGATGATTGTATTTTCTGTGTCGGTCGGGATAGTTTAAGAGCTGTTGATAGTAAGAATACTGAATATCTGCGTTTATCCAATCTGTCAATTCTTTTACGGGCTTGTTGGTTTTAATAAATTTATCCCTTTGAATCTCTCGAACAATTTTTATGCTGTCTTGAAATTTTTTGTATTCATTAGGGGAGAGATCTTTTTCTTTTTTATGAATGAATCTGCTACTTGGACGAGTTTCAAAATAGGTTTTTAAGTATTTGGATAATTGAACATTGATCGTAGACGTATTCCCGGAGTATTTAACTGTTTTGAATATTTAAGTTCTCCGTTGGGTGTTTCCATTAAACTCAACATACAAGCTATCGCCAGGATGAACGATTACTCTGAAATTAGTTCGATAGGAAATCATTACATCTTGCGGAAAGTAGCGTTTAAACCTTACGTTGAAATTACCCAATGAATCAATTTTTGTGGAATAATTTAACTGTGTTGCTTTTCCGTTATCGTTAATGTAGATTGTCAAAATGTTTTTTTCAGAGTTCTTGTCGTAATTGACAATCTTGCCTGCAATAGTAACTTTCTTTGGAGCTTTATTTTTTTGTTCTTTTTCTTGACAAGAAATCAGGAGTATTAGCAAAAGTAATGTTGTGATTTGTTTCATTGTTGGGGTGTATTATAAATCTCATGGTTTGGGTTCAAAATATTGTATCGGAATAATTTTCGTCATCCTCTTCTTAAGAGAATATGTCATTTAATAAAAGTACAACCAAGTTAGCAAAACTTTAGAAGGAATAAAATAACTATTGATAAATGATTGGGAAGTAGTTCCGGTGGAGTAGTTGACTTTGTTTGATCTCAGGATCGGTGGGGTAAAATAGGGAGCTTATTTTCGTTTTCTTTTATATTCTCTGTCGAGGTAAGACTGAAATAATTCTTCAGTTGTTGTTATCTGGCTAAATCCTTTCGTAGAAAGTCCATTGATTAGTTGTTTATCTCCAGACCAAAGTTTACATCGATACTGAATGGCAAGACCAACAAACAATAAGTCGTCAGGATCAATATCATGAGTTAATTCATTTGCTTTTTGATAATTATCATCATTTATCAGCAATTGATTTACAAATTTTATTTTTGATGTTATTAATCTATAAATTCTAAGGTAGTTGGAATGATCTAGGCCGCTAATTTTTATGATTTTGTCTTCCTGGTTTTCAATTTCGTCCTTTAGCTGAGAAATAGACAAAAAAGTAAAATATTTTGACCCATTAAGAATTATCTGTCCGATCGGACTCTTGGGATTGAGTATTGCACTGAAAACAATATTGGTGTCAACCACAAATTTCATGGATGGAATTATCTGCGAGATTTTTGAACCTTGTCCATCATGGAACGATTGACTTGTTTGGCTAATTCGTCAATGTCGCTTTGTTTCGCTTTTGATTTAGAAACCAATTCTTTGTATTCCAGATAGTCAAGCATATCTTGTAAATCGGAGGTATTTGTCTGAGGAGACAACCTTACCAATATTTCATTTTTTTTACGTTCAATGATCATCGTATCTATGTTTTCTTCAAAGGTACTAATTTTATAGCAAACGTGGGTACGACGAAAGACATATAGGGAAGCGCAATTTGGAAATCGCGCCATTATGAAATGGATGCTTCTGGAAAGTTGCTGGAGAATAAATTAAACCGTTTTAGTGCAATCCGAGTAATCCAGATAGCAGAGCGTATCGGGATTCGTTCAATTATCAAAGTGTAATTCGTATTACTTATAAACTTTGAGTTTCACGAAAAAGGCTGTCCCATGTGGAACAGCCTTCGATATTTGATGTTTTGAAATGTCTATTTCGAATCTTTGCAGGCGTTAAAGATGCCTTCAAACAATTCTTTGACGTTGGACGCAGCAACTGCTGAGAAAGCCACACGTAACACATTGTTCAGGTTGATCAGTCCAATGCTGTAATTGTCGATCAGGATTTTGCGGATTTTCTCGCCATCCAGTCCTTCAGCTAATTGGATACACATAAAATAGCCAGAGTTGAAAGGCAATGCTGTGAAATATTCCTTGTACTTTTCTTCGGTCAACGCTTCACGAACCGCATGGTAGCGCTTGTTCATGATGTTGAATTTCTCCAATTTTTGTGCTTGGTACTCTTTGTTTTCAAAAGCATTCAGCAGAAGCGATTGGGACACGTTGGCTGCATTGGAAATATTTCCCCGAACAGCCCCGGCTGTTTTGGCTTCCAGCGCTGTGTACAAGTCAGCATCTCCGCCTTTAATTCCGTAAGTCATGAATCCGACGCGGAATCCCCAAACGTAATCTTCTTTAGTTGGTCCGTCAATTTTCAGCGCCAATACGTTTTCGTGCAAGTCGCACAATTGCGTGAAGATGCTTTCTTTTTCAATGCCCTCTTCGTAAACCAATCCGAAATAGGCATCGTCAGAAAATACCACGATTTTGTTTCCTTTTTCAGCCGATTCCTTGATGACTTGAACAATGCCGTTTTGCTCTTCCTTTGTTGGCGTGTAACCCGAAGGGTTGTTTGGGAAGTTCAAAATCAGAATCTTCTTGCCAATGCCGTCTTCTTCCAGTTTTGCTTTGAATGCATCCAGGTCAAATCCACCATTTTTAAACAGGTTGAATTTTGAAATCTCTGCGCCGTAAGCATGGTTGAGGATCAAGTTGTAGTTTCCCCAGAAAAGACTGGGAACGATGACTTTTTCACCTTCATTAACGAACATGTACCCGGCCATGCTTACTCCGTGTGTTAATGCATTTGTAACAACGGGCAGGCTGAGCACTTTATCTTTTAGTGTTGGATTTTTTTCATAAATCATGCTTTTCCACTTGGCACGAATATCTGGGCGGCCAAAACTTGGGGCATACGGAAAAACAACCGATGGATCAAGTTTTACGTTTGACTCGATGCTTGCCAGGCGCATGGGCGTTCCGTTGTCTTCAATGGCGGCACCAATCGTTGCGTTGATTTTTGTGCCTTTGGCATCAGCAGTCTGACCCAAAATTCCCTTCTTGGGGAAGAAAATATTTTTACCTTTTTCAGATAAAAGTTCGTAAATAATTGGACTCTTTTCTTGAATAATTTTGTTTAATTCCTCGGCTTGTGGATTCATCTCTTTAAGTTTAACAGTATTTCGAATCGTAAATTATTTTTTCTTGTCGGGGACAAAAACGGGTGCAAGTTATTAAAAAAACTTGATTTGATTTTGGTTTTCTTTCATTTTGAAAATGAAATTGATGCAGATTCATCAACTTGTTAGTTGACTTCCCAATATTGCAATCAAAAAGTTCGAAAAACAGGCTATTTCATCAAGTCTTCATCTCGAATAATCATAAGAATCGCAGTGTGGGGAAGGATGATGTATTTCTCCTTATTGAACTCAATTTCAAACCCACTTTTGGACAGGTAAATGGCCAGGTCGCCCACATTGGCTTGCAGCGGAATGTATTTCACTTCTTCCTGATGAGCTTTCCAGGGTTCTTCTTCATTGGTCATTACAGGGATGGGGTAGCCCGGGCCAACTTTGACGATGTAGCCACTTTGCATTTTTTCGTTCTCCTGAACTGTTGGAGGTAGGTATAAGCCAGATTTGGTTTTGCTTTGCGGATTTTTGGGTTTGACCAATACCCGGTCCCCAACCATGATAAATTTTTCCAGGTCCTTTTCTTCAATAATCAATGACATGACTCGCTAACTTTTTACCATAAAGATAAAATTTATTGACTGCTCAAATTCTTATCCAAATTGGAAATTGATTTTCCATCACGAAATGTCGATATCAACGTGTTGCTTGTGAGCACAGTCTTATCCAATTTTGATGAAACGGTGAACAGGAAATTTCAACTGATTTTTCTATTCCACCAAGGGCAGTGTGAAGTTGACATGGGTGCCTTCATTTTCCTTGCTGACGATAAACAGTTCGCCTTCATTTTTATGCACGAACTCCTTAACCAGGATCAGGCCGATCCCAGTTCCAGGTTCCTGCATGGTTCCCGGGTTCGAAAACGATAAGCTTGTGTTGAATCGCATCAGGTCTTCTTCGTTCATGCCCACGCCGTTATCACTTATAGTTATTGACATTTGGTCTCCTTTTTCTTCAGCCGAAATGTGGATCTCGCCGTCTTGATGCGAGAATTTAATGGCATTGGAAACAAGGTTGCGCAAGATGGCACTGGTCATGTGGTAGTCGGCAAAAATCTCGGAGTTGCTTTTCATTTTCAAAAAAATGGATAGCTTTTTCTCTTCAATCTGAGGATTGAAAAGTTCGACCACCTCGCGATAAATACGTTCTAGTTTGAATGCAATGGGTTTGTAAGGGATGTTGTCCATTTGAACGGTGGACCATTTAAGCAAGTCAGTGAGCAGGCCAAAATTACGCTTTGATACGATGGCCATATTGCTAATCAGCTTCTTTCGGTCGTTTTCTGACAAATCATCATATTGCTCGTTGAGCAAGGTTGAAATAGCCATAAAACTGCCGACATGGTCGCTTAAATCGTGTGAAATAATGGACAAAAACTTTTCCTTGTTTACGGCCAGGTTTTTATATTTCTGCTGGCTGGCTTTCAGTGAATCAGACAGATTTTCAAGGCGAAGGTAGAGCACTTCGAACACAAATTCGTTGGCAAAAGCCATGCACGAAATAAACAGGAAAACCACTGACAGTCTTCCAGTTAATGAGTGGTTGTATGCGGGACACAACTCCATGTGGTGTAAAATAAAGTAGGCGATGGAGTTGATGATGAAAAAGAGTCCAAGAGTGATGATTCCCCGCTTCTTCCCTAATATTAGAATAACTGGAAGGGGGAGCATCAGCGCAAAAGCAATGCCGGATTTGTTGACACCACCCGTTAAAAAGAAATAGGTGCTGATGACCGAAATGATGGTTATAAAAATCCAGGATGCTAATGGGAGGTTCTTCTTCTTTTTTAAAATGAAGTAGGCCAAAATGCCGATAAGCAATGATGTGCCATTGAATATGGCCGATTGCAAATCGTGTCGATAAAAATTGCTGATGATGAAAGCACTCATAGCCAGAAAGAAAAGGTACAAAAACAGATTCAACAGAATGCTTTTTTTCTTTTCCTCCAGGCGTTCGAATGACGTATCGTCAGTGCTAAAAATGAATAATCGAAGGTAGTACTTTATAAGTGTGTTCACGAATTGTCAAATTTTATACTAAATTAGGCAATCCCACACACTAATGCACTACCCAGTTTAATTTAAAAGGAAATTTTAAGATTGGCTGATGGCGCTCCCTGGCGGTCGGAGATGATAAAACGCAGTTGATTGAGATTTCAATTGTTTAGTACTCTCCATTCACGTCGGTAAGTACTTCAACGCCATCCTCGGTAACCAATACGGTATGTTCAAACTGTGCAGACAGTTTCCCATCGCTGGTGCGGGCTGTCCATCCGTCTTGTTTGTCTACCCGTGTTGAAGGGCGCCCTTCGTTAATCATCGGTTCAATCGTAAAAGTCATTCCCGGACGCATGATGTCGCCGGTGTTTTTGCGGGCGATGTGATCCACCTGGGGCGCTTCGTGAAAATCAATTCCGACACCGTGTCCACAGAATTCGTACACCACGCTGAATTTTTGCGACTTGGCATAGCGACCTATCACAAAGCCAATGTTGCCAACATAATTGCCCGGACGTACTTGTTGAATCCCCAAATCAAGACAGTGTTTGGCTGCGTTGATTAATTTTTGTGCTTTGCCGGAAATTTCGCCAACAGCATACATTTTGCTGGTGTCGCCATAAAAACCGTTTAGTATGGTGGTCACGTCAATATTTAAAATGTCACCTTCTTTCAACAGCTGGTCGGTGCTGGGAATTCCATGACAAACAACCTCATTGAGCGATATGCAGGTCGCTTTAGGATAGCCGTTGTAACCAATTGTTGCTGGAATAGCACCATGGTCGCGAACGAATTCCTCAATTTTGTTATTCAGAAATTCAGTGCTGACTCCCGGTTGAATAAATTCCTCAATCATGATCAAAGACTGACCAGCTAATTGGCTACTTTTTCTTATCCCCTCAATTTGTTCGGCTGTTTTAATTATTATATCGCTCATTTTATTGAAAAATTTTCGCAAAAATCGTAAAGACTTACTTAATTTCAAAAGCTGAACAATAAATTTGTAGAAAGGTTTACAAAAAGACCATTTGCTCATGGAAAAATTTATTCAAAAAATAACCATCCGTTCGTATCAAACGGACTTGCATGCCCAGGCATCAATCACAGCCTTGTTTAATTACATGCTTGAAGCAGCATGGGCACATGCCCAGGAAATGAAGTGGGGCTATGATGAGTTGAAAAACAATCATTTGTTTTGGGTACTTTCACGCTTGTATCTTAAAATTGAAAAATACCCGTCGTGGCAGGATGAGATTACGCTGAATACCTGGTCGTCAGGAACAGACGGTATGTATGCTTACCGTGAGTTTGTGCTGGAAAATGACAATCACGAAGTTTTGTTACGATGCAGTACTGCGTGGTTGATCCTGGATTTGGAAACCAAGCGGATTTACAAGCTCCGTAAATACATCGATACGTTTCCGAGATTGAAGGACGAAGAGGCCTGTCGTAAACCAAAGCGGATCAAACCACTGGACCATTACGAAAACCTCAGTTTTTCGCCTGTTCGGTATAGCGAATTGGATGTGAACAAGCATTTTAACAGCGTGAAATACCTGGAGCGGGTGATCGATGATTTTGAGAGTGAATTTTTAGATAGACATGAGTTGGCCAGCTTGGAGGTCAATTACCTAAAAGAAGGGATGGCTGGTGATTTCCTGGCAATCGATACGCAAAAGCTGGATGACGGCAATTGTTTATCAACTGTTGTTCGGGAATCCGACGGTGTTGATTTATGCACGATGATTACCAAATGGCGAAAAAGGGGGGAATAGTCATCGTGAGCAGTGGAGGTTGCCAGTCATAGTGATCAGTTTTCAGTCGAAGTTAGTAGTGGAAAGCTGTCAAAATTTAGCGGCAGTTTTCAATATGTCAAGTATTCGGGATCAAATATCCAGAATCAAATATCTAGCATTTCCTCAATTTGGGCAATTTTCTCTTCGAGGGGCATAAATCCGTCCAGCCAATGAATGGTGGTGCCGTTTTTCTCCATGCGGCGGAACCAGGTCATTTGTCGTTTGGCAAACTGGTGAATAGCGATTTCCAGTTTCTTGAACATCTCGTCGTAGCTTAATTCACCAGTCAAGTGAAGCGTCAGGTATTTGTATTCCAGCCCGTAATAGGTGAGTTGTTCGGGTTTCAATCCGCTGTCCAGTAATCGTTGGACTTCATCCAGCATACCGTCTTCGAGGCGTTGTTTCAGGCGTTCGGTTATTCGTCGGCGACGGTTGTCACGATCATATTTCACCCCGACTATCAAACTGTTGATCTCCGGCAATTCATTTTCCAGTTCAGGATGATCTTTCAGGTACACTTCAATCTCGATGGCGCGAATGGCCCGGCGCCGGTTTTCAGTGTCGGTGCTGTTATGCAAATCGGGTTTGTAGCTGGATAAAATCTGCACCAATTCTTCCAGGTTTTTGTCGTCAAGTTCTTTACGGAGCTTGTGGTTCTTGGGAACCTGGATTAATTGATAATTATTTAAAACTGCTTCAATATAAAGGCCGCTGCCACCACACAGAACCGGAAATTTTCCGCGTGAAGTAATATCCTCGTAGGCTTTTAAAAAGGCGTTTGTGTACAGGTACACGTTGTATTCAAAGCCAGCATCCACGGTGTCAATCAAATGATAAGGGATTTTCTGACCATCGATTTCATAGTCTTTGTAGTCTTTCCCAGTGCCCAAATCCATTCCCCGGTAAATCTGTCGCGAGTCAGCCGAAATGATTTCACCGTCAATTCGTTGGGCAGCATGCGCTCCAACTGTTGTTTTCCCGGAGGCTGTGGGCCCCAGTATCGTTAGCATTTGATATTTTCGCTGTTTCATGGATATTTGTAATTTGGGCTTACAAAATAATGTATTTTTGTAACGAAAAACCAGCTCGTATGGATTTTAAAGAACGTTATCAATCGCTTTTTCAAACAAGTGCCCGTCTGTTGGTAGAGCCCGGACAGTTCTGGAGAGAGACTCAGAAAGAGAAAAGCACGACCGAAGTTTTCCGGGATTTCTTTTTACCATTGGCAATATTGGCCGGGGTGGCCATCTTTTTAGGTGAGCTAATTACGAGCGCTGAATTCTTATTCAGTTATGCTATCTTCAGGTCGTTACGCGAAATCTTCAGCTTTATTCTTCAGTACTTCTTATCGGTTTATGTGTTGAATGAATTGCTGACCAGCTTTGGTGGCGTCAAAAACCGGTTGGCTATTAGTCGGCTGGTAGCTTATTCGTTGCTTCCTATGTTGGTCGTTTCTTTTATAACGGGCCTTTTCCCGGCTTTGTATATTTTAGAAGTCCTGAGTCTTTATGGGATATTTTTATTTTACAAGGGCGTGAAGGGAAGCCTGGAAATTCCGGAAGCTAACAAGAAATGGTATGCTGCTATTGCATTCCTTTTGGTTTTTCTTATTTTCATGATTTTGAATGTAACAAGTTGGAAATTATTACAGGCATTTTACGGCTATGGCGCATAAACAACAACGTATCAACATAAAAAATAAACGAGCCTATTTTGACTATGAGGTTCTGGAGAAATTGGTCGCCGGAATTCGATTGGTCGGTACTGAAATTAAATCGATTCGCAATGGAAAAGCTTCGGTTGGTGAAGCTTACTGCCGTTTCATTAAAGATGAAATGTTTGTGATAAACATGAATATTTCGGAGTATGACTTTGGAAATATTAATAATCATGAAGCTCGTCGAGACCGTAAGTTGCTGCTGAATAAAAAAGAGCTGGATAAACTTCAGAAAAAAACGAAAGAAAGTGGGTTGACGATTATTCCCTTGCGTCTTTTTCTAAACGACCGCGGATTGGCCAAGCTTGAGATTGGTTTGGCAAAAGGTAAAAAGACGCACGACAAACGTCAAACCCTAAAGGCGAAAGACGCCAAGCGAGACATGGATCGTGCCATGAAATTTTAAGACACTTCAAAAATGGGTAGAAATACCCAGACAAATTTCCCGCAAAACTTCCCAAAATATTGTAATTTACTTCGTTGTTTTCAAGAATGATTAAAAGCGAACACGATGACTAAACAAATTACATTTTTACTAATGCTTTTTATGGCATTGACCATCGGTGAATCAGTCTATGCACAGGGTTTTTTGAAAAAAATAAAAAAGCATGTGCAAGACAAAATCGAACAAAAATCCGAAGAAAAAGTAGACGAAGCCGTTGATCGTAAAATTGACCAGGTCTACGACAGTATTGGCAACCAGAATAGCCAGTCTTCGCAGACGGACGAACAGCGCCAACAGCAACGCATGCAGAATTTGATGAAAGGAATGGGAATGAGTGGCGAACCGGTTCCCATTGATGATAACTATTCCTTTAACTCGAAACTTCAAATGCATGTTGAATCGTATGACAAAACGGGCAAAAAGGAAAGCGATGGGGAGTTTATTACATACATCAATCCAGGGATGCAGAATTTTGCCTATCAGTTTATTGGAGGCGATATGGATCAGCAGGGTGATGGAATGTTCATCATGGATTTTAAAAACAAAGCCATGATCATTTTATCTGATCAAAAAGGTGACAAAAATGGCATCGTTTATGGCTTTGATGCAAAGGGAATCAGTGATTCAATCATGAATGACGATGCATACAAGGATATGGAAAACGGTGACGTAAAAGATTTACCGATGAGCCCGTATGTAACGAAAACCGGCCGGACAAAAACCATTGAAGGATACCGGTGTGAGGAATATAAATACGACAACCCGGATGACGAAACAAAAGCAATATTCTGGATCAGCAAAGATGTAAATATTGAGACGCGTGATTTCATGGGAACCTTGATGCGGTCGGCTACCTATTCGCACGGCATGCCCTGGGGATTCGTCATGGAGTCGGAATCTGAAGACACAAAAACGGGTGAAAGATCGATCATGAAGGTGACTGACATTGATACGAAGTCAAACACAAAATTCAGCATGTCTGATTATCAAATCACAAATCTGGGATCAATGAAAATGCCTTCGAATAGTGAAGGTAGTCAAGAGGAATAGATTTCAAAAAATATGATTACGAAATAGAAAAGGGAATGAGTGGATTTAACACATTCCCTTCTTTTGTTTCCCGATCGATTTAAACCACTTCCATATTTTCCATAGGAATAATTTGTTCCCCTTTGTAACGAAGAAGCAGGTTGGCCACAGCCAGCGTGTCTTTTTCGCAATACCTGATAATCCGGTCAATGTCGTTTTCTTCGTAATAAACCTGGGCAACCTGGCTGCCATCAATGTCATCTTTTGGCGTTGGAATATCGAAGACAGCACACAGTAAATTGAGCGCCGTGTAGTTTTTATAATCACCAAATTTCCATAGTTGAAGGGTGTCCATCAGCTTATCTTTTACCTCCCAGGGTTTCATGCCTGCAATGTCTAGTGCTTTGGGCAGTTTCAACCCGTTAATCAGCGTTCGACGGGCAATGTATGGATAGTCAAACTCCTGACCATTGTGAGCACAAACCCGTTTCCCGGCATGCGACATAAATTTGTTGAGCATATCGTTGAAATTTGACAGCAGCTTCTTTTCGTCGTTGCCGTAAAATGATTTCACCCGGTACACACGTTCTCCCAGTCGCTGGGTGACGAAGCCAGCCGAGATACAGATGATTTTTCCAAACTCGGCATAAATTCCGGCGCGTTCGTATACATCGCCGGGTTCTTGATCCTCACCGCGAAAGTAGGTCGATTTTTTCTCCCACAGTTTTTGAAAATCCTCATTCAACTCGCTGAAAGCAGGCATCTGTGGCACCGTTTCAATATCAATAAAAAGGACGTCTTCAACATTTAAATTACTTAGCATGGGTTACAGGTTTTGTTTGATGTAATTGGTTAAAATATTAATGGCCACCGTGTTACTTCCACCTTCAGGAACAATGATATCGGCGTAACGTTTGGTGGGCTCAATAAATTGAAGGTGGCTCGGGCGCACGGTTTCTTCATAACGACTCAACACTTGCTGAACATTGCGGCCCCGTTCAACAATGTCACGCTGAATGACACGCGATAAGCGTAAATCCGAATCACAGTCAACATATACTTTAATGTCGAACAGTTTTCGCAGGGAGGCATTGGAAAGCACTAAAATACCTTCTACGATCAGCACTTCAAGTGGATGAATTGTTGTCGTTTCTGGAAGTCGCTCACAGGTCAGGTATGAATAGTGCGGTTCCTCCACCGGGTTCCCTTTTTTTAGTTCGGCGAGGTGTTTGGTCAACAAATTAAACTCAATGGAGTCGGGATGGTCAAAATTAATTTCTTTGCGTTGCTCCATCGGGATGTGGCTGTTGTCCTTATAATAAGAATCCTGGGAAATAACAGCGACCTCCTCAGGGGGAAGTTGCTCCATGATTTTTCGCACCACTGTCGTCTTTCCTGAACCGGTGCCTCCGGCAATACCAATTATGATCATCAATGTTAATTTTTAAGTAAAGATAAACAAGCCAGCTGAAAATCGACATTGATGACTTGATTTATGATTGATCGATTTGAAAATATTAACTTCGCAGCAAATTAAATAACACCTAAAAATTATTGACTATGATTAATCATGTGGTGCTTTTTAAATTGAAGGATTTTTCAGATGCCGAAAAAGGAGCCAAACTTGCAGAGTTAATGGGCAAATTGGAAGCATTAAAAGATAAAATTGTAGAGGTGAAACACCTGGAAGTGGGATTGAATTACGAATTGAATGCCAAGTCGTTTGACCTTTGCCTGATTTCACATTTTAAAAACCTGGATGATTTAAATGTGTACCGGGTGCATCCTGACCACCTGGAAGTTTTCGAATTTATAAAAGAAATCACCACCGAGCGTGCAGCCGTTGATTTTGAATTTTAATCCCTGAATAATTACAACTATGAACGGACTATATCCACTAATATTTAAACCGCAGTTTTTAGATAAAATCTGGGGTGGCCATCAATTGAAAAATTTGTTGGGAAAGGAGTTTGATGATATACCAAATTGCGGCGAGAGCTGGGAATTATCAGGTGTTCGGGATCATGTTTCGGTTGTTACGAATGGCTACCTGGCCGAGAACAACCTGGAGGAGCTGATTGAAATATATATGGGCGACTTGGTTGGTGATCGTGTGTATGAAAAGTTTGGTGTGGAATTTCCACTGCTGATCAAATTTATTGATGCCAACGATGATCTTTCCATCCAGGTCCATCCAAACGACGAGCTGTCAAAAAAACGCCACCAGGCTTTTGGGAAAACCGAGATGTGGTACGTGTTACATGCCGATCAAGGCGCCAAGCTGAACCTCGGGTTCAAGGAAGAATTGACGCAGGAGCAGTACCTTGAAAAGTTTAATGCTGGTCAGCTGATGGACA
>DATFMO010000295.1:0-4963 GCA_035266925.1 Sunxiuqinia sp.
GTAATGTCCCGGCCGGGGTCATACCTGTTGATTAACTTTGTCGCATTGAGGGATGTCATCTTTGGGGAAAGATGACATCCCTCATGAAATAAAAAATCCCGAATTTCTCCAGGATTTTACTTAGACACAATATTCACAATGACTAAGAAGCAAGCGAGTCTATAGTTATAAATTTTTCAGAGCTGGTCATCGATATCCCGCAGCGGGAAGGTGCTTTGGTGTCGTAGGTGTTTCCGCAGGTCGGGCAAACATAGAATACCGATGGTAGCGATTGTACATTGTTGCTTTCAAGGGCTGCCAATGCCTTTTCGTACAGCGGTTTGTGCTTTTGTTCCGTTTTGTAAGCGTAATTCAGGCTCATCAATGAAAACTGATTCCCGGCTTTATTGGCATTGACAATAAATTCAGGATACATGGTTGTAATTTCATAGCTTTCGCCTGCAATAGCGTCCTTCAGGTTTTCTTTTGTTGATTTTACAGTAAATTCAGGCGTAAACGACGGAACCTCTTGTCCTGCTTCACGGAGTACAGCCTTGTGGTTACCTGCATGAATTTTTTCCGAAGTGGAAGCTGCTTTAAACAGCAAAGCAATTTCGTGGTAGCCTTCTTCTTCGGCCTTTTGGGCGTACGCTGCATATTTGGCGCTTGCTGTTGTTTCGCCTTTAAAGGCGTCTTTCATGTTGTCGAAATTCACAGTGGTTGCATCGGCGCTTTTGCTCGCTGAAGGATTGCTGACAAACGATTGCAACGAAACAATAGCAGCAATGGCCGCTAAAATTGTAATAGATAGTTTTTTCATTTTTGAATTGTTTTAAAAATTTAACTTGTACGTTGCAAAATTGTCGCAACACCCTTTTAAACTTCCTTAACCAATTCTTAAAATCTTCTTAATAAATTCAGGATGGAAAACGCAGAGAAAAATTGGTCCCTTTGCCTTCTCGGCTTATAACCTTCAAAATAATGTTTTGAAGGTCGGCAAGCTTTTGCACAATGGAGAGCCCCAGGCCGCTGCCTTTTACCACCGAGTTTCTTGACTCGTCGGTTCTGTAAAAACGGTTGAAAATGTACGGGATTTCTTTTTCAGGAATACCAATTCCATCATCTTTAATGGAAAAGATTTGAGAAGTTCTGTCCCAGTCCAGCCAAACATTTCCGTTGTGCATTCCATATTTGATGGCATTGTTGATCAGGTTGTCGAGCATCAGTTCAAGAAAGAATTTGTCGCCGCGCACCATTATGTCCGGGAAAACATTGGTATGAAAGGTAATATTCTTGTAAATCGCGTGTGTTTCCCATTTTAGCTGAACGGTTGAAACAATGGGCAAAAGATGGATGAATTCAACATGGGCGATTGTTTTCCCCGAATCGATACGCGCCAGGTGCAGCAGTTGTTCCAGCAATATATCGAGGCGGTCCACGATGTCAATGATCCCCGAAATTTTCTCTTCGTAAACTTCTGGGGTGCGTTTTCTGCGGATCAGCACTTCCAGTGTGCCGCGGATCCCCGAAAGCGGTGTGCGAATTTCGTGCGACGCATCGCTGGTGAACTGTTTTTGCTGCGATATGCTTTTCTCAATCCTGCCCAACAAATCGTTTATGGTTTGGGTCAATTCGTAAAGTTCATCATGGTGCGACGGAAGTTTCAGCCGTCTTTCAATGGTTGAATCGTCAATGGCCGATGCCGTTGCAATAAGTTGATGTACCGGTTTTATTGAGCGTGAAGCTGCCAATGACGACGAAAAAAACTGGATGAGGAGCACAGCTGGGAACGAAATAAGCAGTACCCAAATTAAATTGTTCAGGACGTTGTACGATTCCTGCCGGGAAACTGCGATGGTCAGTTCGCCGATAGTTTTCCCGTCTTCATTGGTTATTGGGAATTGCCCCAGCCGAATTTTCTGGTTGTCTAATTCGCCGTTGTAAAATATCCTTTCCTTTTCAGGTGGACTTTCAAGCCGCTGGGTCGCCGGCAAATTAGTGGATCTGAAAATAATAGTTCCTTGCTCGTCCTTGACCTGCAAAAAGGTTGGGTTTACTTCCACCTGGCGATGTTCCGTTTCCTCCCATTCCGGCATTTTATTGATCACAATGGAATCTTTGTGCCAAAAAAGGTTCGTTAATACTTCGTCTTTTTCAGCTGATATGTCGTCGTCGAGGTGACTGTAGGCCGTGTCGTACACCACGAAACAGACAGCAAGAAATACGAGCGCCGTTGTAAAGGCAACAGCAAGGGTATTAAAAAGGGCAATCCGGTTTTTAAATCTCAATGTCATTTGTCGTCTTCCACTTTATAGCCCACGCCCCGCACTGTGGTGATAAACGATGGTTTTCCCGGTTCGTCCAGCTTTTTCCGCAGTGTATTTATATATACGTCAATCACCGACGTATCGTAATCAAAATGAATATCCCATACTTTTTCGATTATTCCGGTGCGCCGGCAAACTTTTCCCTTGTTGCGCAGGAAATATTCGAGTAAGGCGAATTCCTTTTGCGTGAGTTCAATCGAATTTCCATCCTTCAAAACGGTATGTTTTTCGATATCCATTTCAATGCCAGCAGCTGAGAAAAGAGTTGGTTGGGCTTCTCCTTTTCGCATGTGGACACGGATTCTTGCCAAGAGCTCCTCGAAGGAAAACGGTTTTCGAATATAATCATCAGCACCGCTTTCGAGGCCAAAAACCACATCGTCAACGGTATCTTTCGCTGTGAGGAAGATGACAGGTACTGTTTTGTTTTGCTTTCGGATGTTGCGGCAAATCTCGATGCCGCTCAGCCCCGGAAGCATCCAGTCGAGCAAAATAACGTCGTATTCATCCAGGTAATCAAGGGCAAGCTGCAAACCGCTTTTGCCATTGTTTGCAACGTCCACAGCATAACCTTCTTCTTCCAGGCCATCGCGGATAAAATTGGCAATGGTACTTTCGTCTTCTACTATAAGTATTCGCATGGTGATTTTTGGTTGATTTTCTTTCAAAGATACGTCATGCGTTTAATCTTCGTCTAAAATGTTCCCAAAATCAGGCAGGGCCAATTGTACACCGGCCGCATGTTTGTAAACAAGCTGTCCGCCGAAATAACCCGTTGCTGCCACCGAACCGGATAGGGCTGTGAAAAGGATGATGAAAGCCCAGTTTAACCAGCGCCGGTTGTATTTGAGAAGCAAGATGGTACCGCGCAGCATTGCCGTAACAATGGCCAGCCAAATGGTTACAGTGGCTGCCAGTTCGTGCAGTTCAAGCGGGTTTTTTAGCGGGCCTTCCTCGATTCCCTCGCCTGCGGCGTTGCCACTAACATAGGCGACAATAGCACCAAGCGCGCCCAAAAACAACAGAAAAACCGCAGCTTGTTTGAAAAACTCCCTTTTTGTGACCAATCCCAGAATTTCCGATAAGAAACCTGCCAACAGTAAGGCAATTGGGAAATGGATAATCATGGCGTGAAAATGTGTTGCTGAAATCATAACAGTGATTTTTTCACAAATCTATGTTCAGTATGATTTAAAAGAGATTAGAGAATCCTTAAGATTGGCTTAAAAGCTTTTCCCATACCCACCACCGCCCGGTGTTTCGATCACAAATTGGTTGCCGGATTATAACTCCTTGCCCCCAAGACAACGAAAATTGATTCAACATGAAGGTCGTTCTTTTGTTAATAGTAACTGACGTGCCCACGCTCAGAGGATGTCCAATTAAGCGTTTCTATTTGTATTATTTTTTACATTACTTTTGTGAGACTGATCAACAATAACGAAAAACTCGGTGCTATGTCTAATTATTTGTTTGAAGCAGATTATAAAAACAATCAGGCAACGGTGAATGTCAAATTATTTCTTGCTCATTTTCAAGATGAAAATGGGACACACATCATATTCTCACCTCATCTCGACTTGTCTGGTTATGGTAATTCTTTGGAGGAAGCGAAGGAGTCTTTTAACATTGCTTTTGAAGATTTTGTAGACTATACACTCAAGAAAAAGACACTTGGAAAAGTATTGAGAAATTTAGGATGGAAGTTGAAGGGCAATCAAAAATTACCTAAAAAAGTACTTGCACCTAGTATTTCTTCAATTATTAGGGAAAATGATTATGTGTCAGAGATATTCGATAAATACAATGTGAATACATTTCATCAAGACGTGCAGCTTCCTCTCCATGCTGCCTGATTAATCGTTCATGTCCACTCGTAAACTATCAAATATTCCGTTGATCGATTTCCGCAAATTTCTTCAGGCGCAGGGCTTAAATGTTATTAAAGGCCCTGCCGGGAGGGGCGGACACGAAAAATGGTCGAGGAAAGATTTGGACAGGCCTATAACTATTCAGACGCACATTGATCCCGTTCCTGAATTTATTGTCAAGTAAGTGTTGCGACATTTAAATATGGATCGAAAAACATTCTTTAAAGAATTTGACAAACTGTAAATTCGAGGTATTCGCAGATACCGATCAGTATTTTTTTGTTTCCGCATGGATGTCATCTTTCCAAAAGATGACATCCATGCGGAAACTCCTCCGGCCAAGTCTTATCATCAAGCTTTCCTATATCCACCGCCTCCCGGCGTTTCAATCACAAACTGGTCGCCCGCTTGTAGATCAATGTTTTGAATGGATTGAAGCTGAATGACTTCGCCATCTTTACGGATGACCTTTTGACTGCCGGGTTGCCCGTCCTGCCCGCCTTTCAAACCATACGGGCCGGACTGGCGGCGTTGGGTAAGCACCGATAGATTGACGGATTCCAGAAAAGTCAGTTTGCGGACAATGCCATCGCCTCCATGCCATTTGCCGTTTCCACCGGAGTTTGCGCGAATACTGAATTCGTCCAGCCGCACAGGATAGCGGTGTTCCATAATTTCAGGATCGGTGATGCGCGTGTTGGTCATGTGGTGATGTACGGCGCTGGCACCATGAAACCCATCACCGGCACCACAGCCGCCGCAGATGGTTTCGTAGTAGCCAAATCG
>DATFMO010000296.1:0-3097 GCA_035266925.1 Sunxiuqinia sp.
AGGTCATCCTCCCTTTTCAATGGCTATTTTTTTATTGGTTCGGTTAATAAAACATCTTCTAAAATAGCAAAAATTAATGCTGAAAGCGAATGCTTGTTTGTAATACAGAAAAGCCACGTTGTATTTCTCAATGGTGGCTTCTCTGTTACTGTACTATTGTAAAAGTTGTCTCAATAATTTCATCCGGAAATTTTTACAGGGTCTTATTCCCATGGACATGCTGAAACAAGTTCAGCATGAATTTCAAAAAAAAGAATAAAAATAACATCGACAATGTCGGTCGATTAATTAATCCTGAGAATTAACGGTCTTCCCATTGACAACAACGTTTTTGAGCGTCAGGTTTTTCACGTAGTCCACTTGATTTTCTTTTTCAACTCCGGAAAATGTGCAATCCTCAATTTCAATATTTTCGACACAGTCGTGTCCTTTCAAACCTTGCAGCCAAAGTGCATATTCTGATTTTAATGAGTTCAGTTTCTTCACATGAACATTCTTCACCATGGGGAAAAACTTGCCTGAACCTTCTTTGTTAGTATGATAGCTGCAATTGATCGAAACAACGGCAATAGCGACTTGCCCGACTGCAACATTGCGAACATAAACGCCATCAGTCACCCCGCCACGGTTGCTGTTAGTTTTAATACGAATGGCGCGATCCAACATCGGGCTGTCCATTTTGCAGTCTTCCACAAAAATATCTTTACAACCGGCCGCAATCTCACTTCCCATCGCCACGCCGCCATGGCCGTTTTTCATGTGGCAATCACGAACGATCACATTTTCAATAGGAGCAGCAGCTTGTCGTCCATCAAAATCACGACCCGATTTCAAGGCAATGCAGTCGTCACCCGTATTGAAGGTGCATTTTTCGATCAGCACATTTTTGCAGGACTCCGGGTCGCAGCCATCATTGTTTGGCCCCATGCTATTCACGGTAACACCACGAATAGTCACATTTTCAGAAAGCAATGGATGCATTACCCAAAACGGAGAATTGGTCAACGTGATGCCTTCAATTTTCACATTTTTACAATTCATCAGGTTGATGAACTGTGGACGCAAATAATGCCCCTCGCCCATCTGACGTTCTTCCACCGGTACCTGATTATCGTTGTATTTTTTTAACCGCGGACGGTTTTCTTTGTCCAATTGACTGGGCATGCCTTCTTCCCAGCCGTAGTGTTTATTTCCTTTCCACGACCACCAGTTGGAATTGCTTCCCTGCCCATCCAGCGTGCCCTCACCGGTAATGGCGATATTGGTCTGACCATCAGCATAAATTAGCGGCGAATAATTGTAGCAGTCATCGCCTTCCCAACGCGTGCGAACCAAGGGCAGATAATCTTTGGGATCGGTCGTAAACAGTAAAGTTGCACTGCCATCAATGTGTAAGTTCACGTTACTTTTCAAGTGAATGGGGCCAGTTAAAAATTTACCGCCAGTCACCAAAACCTGGCCACCACCATCGAGGCTGCATTTGTCAACAGCAGAATTGATGGCTTTCGTGTTCACAGTTGTTCCGTCGCCAACACCGCCAAAATCAACGATGTTGTAAGTTTTATTAGGAAACTGTGGCTCTTTGATTTGTTGCAAAATGGAATCGGCCTTCGCCCATGGATCAGGCTGTTGAGCCGTACTTTGACAAGAAACAGTAAAACTCGCGACAATGAACATTCCCGCAAAAAGTGATAAAAATGACTTCATGATAGTTTGTTTAGTTGGTAAAATGATTTAGATCTCAGTAAAAAATACAAAATAACTATTTTTTGCAAAGAACGACCATCAAATCGTTCACATTGGTGCCTGTTGGACCGGTAATTACAAGGTCTCCACTAGCTTTTAAAGCTTCATAAGAATTGTTATTGATTAACTCATTCTCCGGTACAATTCCATTGATTTTCATTCTTTTGACCGATTCTCCATCAACCAATCCACCAGCAGCATCAGTCGGCCCGTCAGTTCCGTCCGAACCAATGGAGAAAATGACGACATTTTTAAACCCTTCAATCGCAATTGCTGCAGCCAGAGCCAGCTCCTGGTTACGTCCGCCTTTCCCATTTCCCCGGACTTTAACCACTGTTTCTCCACCCGCTATTATTGCGTACGGCAGATGAAGTTGAAGATCCGATGGCTCTCCTTTCTGAATAGCAATTGCTTGCCAAGCCAAAAACGATCCATATCCTTTGGCTTCCGCTTCTATTGTTGTGGATACAACTTTGGCCTCATAACCGAGCATTTTGGCAGTTTTTGCCGCTGCCTCGCACAATGCCTGTACGTTTCCGCTAACAACCGTCTCACAATTGGAAATTGATTTTGGGGTTTCTTTTTCAAGCGCTTTTTGAATATTAACAGGAACTTTTAATTGATACTTTTTAATAATTTCAAACGCATCCTGCGATGTTGACCGGTCGGGGAAAGCAGGTCCCGACGCAATGGCATCCAGGTGATCGCCAATGACATCAGATAGAGCGATAGCCAAAATCTGCGCTTTACATTGTTCTGCAAATCTGCCCCCCTTTACAGCAGACAAATGTTTTCGAATGGTATTGATTTCGATAATATCCGCGCCACATTTCAAAAGCTGGTCTGTCAACAGTTGAATGTCATTCAATGTAACGCCCTCCAAAGGTTTTTCAAACAAAGCTGATCCACCACCAGAGATTAAAAAAATCAGCTGGTCGTTTTCAGACAAACCGCATACCAATTCCAAAGCCGTTGTCGCTCCAAGAATCGAATTTTCATCTGGAATTGGGTGGCCAGCCTCAATGATTTCACAGGATTCGATTGAGCCTTTCGAATGTTCATACTTAGTGACTACCACACCTTTTTTAAAATTTGCTCCCAAAACGTCCTTGGCTGCATTGGCCATCGTCCAGGCTGCCTTTCCGATAGCAACCAAATAAACTTCTCCTTTAAATTCCTTCCCAGTCAATGCCTTTCGAACAGCTTCCTCCGGCAAAACAGCTCTTATAGCCTCATTGATTATGGTTGTTGCGTCTTCTCTTATTTTCACGATACACTATTTTTTCTTCGCTAAATTTAAAGAACGTTTCCATTCAAATCAAAAAAAGCCCGTGATTCATGTTATCACAGG
>DATFMO010000297.1:0-6690 GCA_035266925.1 Sunxiuqinia sp.
ATTGTCAACCTGTTTGTGCCCAAAGGCTCTGAAGTGGTCAGCACCCGTGGAAAAGTGAAGCAGTGGGACAAAGATTACCGGGCAACGGAAGATCCGATTGACACTATCATGCCAATTGCCGTCCTCGTAAATCGTGGATCAGCTTCAGCATCGGAAATTGTGACCGGCGCCCTGCAGGATTTGGACCGCGCCGTTATTATCGGTACCCGAACCTTCGGGAAAGGCTTGGTACAAACAACGCGTGACCTGAGCTACAATGCGAAACTGAAAGTGACCACCGCGAAATATTACATCCCAAGTGGACGTTGTATCCAGGCGCTGGATTACGCTCACCGCAACCCAGACGGAAGTGTTGGAACCATCCCGGATTCTTTGATCTCTGAATTCTCTACAAAAGATGGCCGTAAAGTTTTTGATGGCGGTGGTATTGCACCGGATATCAAGATGACACCGGATCAACTGAGCAGTGTGAGCATCAACCTGGCTCGTAAATTCATGTTCTTTGATTACGCAACGAAGTTTGCCAACGAGCACAAAACAATTCCATCACCAGAAAAATTTGAAATTACAGATGCTATTTTCAATGATTTCAAATCGTATGTAAAAGATAAACACTTCTCTTATGAATCGGATACGGAAGAAGCATATGACGATCTTGAAAAAATCGCCAAAGAAGAAAAATATTATCAACTGGCGAAACCTCAGTTTGATGCTCTAAAAGCTAAAATCGGGCACGAACTGGATAAAGATCTTGAAGCCTTTAAAGACGAAATTAAAGATATGCTGACTGATGAAATCGTGACTCGCTACTACTATCAAAAAGGAGCGATTAAATCAGCGTTGAAAGATGACAAGGGCACTGAAAAAGCCAAGACGATTCTCGATGATCCAAAAGCATATAGCAAAGTATTTACTCCCGGAACCGTGATTACGGTACGGAAAAATTTAAAAGACAGCAGCCTGTCGGCCTCGAAACAATAGCCGTCGACTTCTTACGAAATTTCAGACTAACTGGCTCAGCAAAGACAGATAGACTGATTATATTGCAAATTACCAAAAACGGGAAACCCTCTGAATTGACTTTCAGTGGGTTTTCTTTTTGCATAAATATCAAAATACTGATTTCCAAACGCTTCACATTGCTGGCCTATTGGAAAACGATAAACCATTGTCTTTGAAAGTTGTTGTACATAACACCTTCCGTCAACTTTTAAATAGAAAATATGAATGTATCTCAACAACTTCTCCAAATCCTCGAACAAGAGGGGGTTCAACACATTTTTGGTGTCGCCGGTGACGCGCTCAATCCACTTATTTCGGCCATTGGGAAACAAGATACTATTCAGTGGATCAAGGTAAAACACGAAGAGAATGGTGCTTACGCCGCCTTTGCCCAAGGCGAACTTGGGAATAACATCGGGGTTTGTGCCAGCACGGTGGGTCCGGGAGCACTGCATCTGATCAATGGCCTTTACAACGCCCGGAAAGAACGTTCTCCGGTTCTGGCGATCACCGGTCAGGTTCCGCTTAATGTTCAAGGCACCAACTATCACCAGGAAGTGAATCTTGAAAATATTTATGCCGACGTCTGTGAATACCAGGCCATCGTCAAATCACCGGAACAGGCACCCAAAGTCATCCTCAAGGCAATCCGGATTGCACTAAACAAGAAGTGTGTTTGTCGCATTGAACTGCCTGCAGACGTTGCCATGATGGAAGCTGAAAACAATGACTTCATTCATTCCGTGTTTCGATCCGAATCGCTGACTATTCCTCCTGACAGCCAAATTAACAAAGCAGCCGATTTGATTGCAAAAGCTGAAAAAATAGGTATTCTGGCCGGGGCAGGCTGTCGTGGAGCAAAGAATGAAGTGTTTGCATTCTCCCAAAAAATAAAGGCACCGATTACACATACTTTGAGGGCTTCAGATATTTTTGGCCACAGCATGGACACCGTCGTTGGACTATCAGGTTTAATTGGCAATCCCTCTGGATACAAGGCTGTGATGGAATGTGATCTTCTGATTATGCTGGGAACCGACTTCCCATATAGCGACTTCTTACCCCATAAGACGAAAACCATTCAAATTGATATTCGACCTGAAAATATTGGCAATCGAACGCCGGTAACGATGGGGTTGCAAGGAGATTTAAAAGAAACCATTATCCGGCTGGACCGGGCGTGCCAGCTAAAGGAGAATAACCGTTTTCTTTCGAAACTCCATCAGGAATTTTTGGATTGGAAAGATGACATGAGACAGAAAGCGGATGATCAACGCGACATGCAACCAATCCATCCTGAAATTGTTGCCCGAAGTCTTAGCGCCCAGGCATCTGACGATGCAATCTTCACGCTGGATACAGGCACTTCCGTCATCTGGTCTTCCAATTTTATGAACTTTCATTCTGATCGACAGATCCTCGGCTCCTTCAATCATGGATCAATGGCTGTCGGTTTGTCCGCTGCCATTGGCGCCCAATTTCAATTCCCAAAACGAGAAGTGTGGGCAATGGTAGGCGATGGAGCTTTCAACATGACTCTTCACGAGTTTTCAACAGCTGTGGCATACAATCTCCCAATCAAAGTGGTTATATTCAAAAATGGGGAATTAAGTTTCGTCAAAATTGAAATGGAAGAAGCTGGGCTAGCACCAAACCTTGACGCACTGCATGTGGATAATTTCGATTTTGTAGGCTATGCCAAATTGGTTGGAGGCGACGGGATTAAGGTGGAAAAAGCCGATGATGTTGAAAAAGCGGTTGCGAAAGCCAAGCGAAGTAAAAAGCCATTCATCATTGAAGCCGACGTCAATAGTGGCGAACTTGCGCTTCCTCCGAAGATTGGGTTCAGCGAAGCCAAAGGCTTTGGAATTTCTAAAATCAAGGAAATATTGAAAGCGGTTTCCGGCGATAAAGCTCAATGGGAAAATTTGAAAAAAGAAATTGAAGGTTACCTGGATTAAAAAATAAGTATGAGAAAATCAATCACTTTTACATTCTTCGCCCTGTTCTTTTTACTGATAGGCCTATTCTTAATCGAATGGACAGAATTCACCTTACTGACATTAGCAGTTTTGTTAATCATTGTGGGTTTTTACGATATCCTTCAAAAGAAACACACGATACTTCGGAATTTCCCTGTCGTTGGACACGCACGCTACCTGTTCGAAATGATTGCTCCCGAAATTCATCAGTACTTTATCGAATCGGATACGGATGGAAAACCCATCGACCGAAATCACCGGGCGTATATTTATGAGCGATCCAAGCTGCAAAATGAAACCCACCCATTTGGTACCGAATTGGACGTTGAACTGGACAATTTTAAATGGCTTCAGCACAGCATTTACCCAGCCAAAAAATTAGATACTCCTCCACGAGTCGCGGTGGGTGGCCCCGACTGTAAACAACCGTATTCCGCAAGCTTGTTCAACATCTCAGCCATGAGTTTCGGCGCGTTGAGCAAAAATGCAATCATGGCTTTGAACAAGGCCGCTGCCGCAGGTGACTTCTTCCACGACACAGGAGAAGGCGGAATTTCGCAATACCATTTGCAAGGCGGTGATTTGGCTTACGAAGTCGGCACCGGCTATTTCGGCTGCCGAACAAAAGATGGCCATTTTTCACCTGGAGAATTTAAAAAGCAAGCAGCCCGGAAGGAAGTCAAAATGATTGAATTGAAACTTTCGCAAGGAGCTAAGCCAGGTCATGGTGGCGTTCTTCCTGCCTCAAAAAATAATGACGAAATTGCGCAGATAAGAGGTGTAGAACCACACACCAAAGTGCTGTCTCCCCCCGGACACAGCGTCTTTAACGATGCCAAAGGACTGCTTGAATTCATTCAGAAACTACGTGATCTTTCAGATGGCAAACCGGTAGGATTTAAGCTTTCAGT
Source organism: Sunxiuqinia sp. (assembly GCA_035266925.1). Lineage (GTDB taxonomy): Bacteria > Bacteroidota > Bacteroidia > Bacteroidales > Prolixibacteraceae > Sunxiuqinia. Next base: position 3,896 of record DATFMO010000297.1, read on the forward strand.
TGGCAGTCTGGACGAATTCAAAGAAATCTGTGAAAAGATGGTAGAAACAGGGATCAAACCGGATTTTATTACCGTTGATGGTGCTGAAGGCGGAACGGGTGCAGCTCCAATCGATTTCTCAAACTATGTGGGAATGCCTTGGGAACTGGCACTGGCCTTTGTTGTGGACACACTCAACGGATTCGATCTGAAAAAAGACATTCGGATTCTAACAGCCACAAAAATCTTTACAGCTTTCGATATTTTTAAAGCGCTTTGCCTGGGAGCCGATATTTGTAACTCGGCACGTGGAATGATGCTCGCATTGGGATGTATTCAGGCTTTAAAATGCGACACCAACGAATGCCCAACTGGTGTTACCACCAACAAGCCGGGATTAATGCGGGGACTGGTAGTTGAAGATAAATGGAAACGTGTGAAGAATTACCAGTCTGAAACTTTGAAAGATTTCCTGGAATTATTCGCAGCAGCGGGGTGTAACTCGTTGGATGAACCCAGTCGAAAGTTGATTTTCAAGCAAATAAAAGGAAAGGTAAAATCTTATGAAGAATTATATCCTTCAATAAAACCGGGCAGCTATCTCAAAAAGAGATAGCTCTGTTCGTTAGCTATTGTGTGGCTGTTCAAATTACATTCAAGCGTTCGGGAAGGCAGCAAGTAGGTGAACATATTTTCGTAAAAATCAGGCACTGAACAGTTCTATTCTATAAAATTAAATTATATTTATAGCGAAGTTTTTCCTATTCTGATTTTAAACAAAAACAAAACCTATCATGCAAAAATTTATTGTTACGCTTATGATCAGTTTCTTTTCAATAACACTTTATGCACAAACTCACCTTTATGAGAATCCCAATTTTGATGAAATCTCAAAAAACCATCACGTTATTGCGATTATGCCCTTCAAAACAACCGTGTCATTACGCCCCAAACAAATGAAAAACATCAAGCCGGAACAATTGAACCGGATGGAAAAATCGGAAGGCGAGAGTGTTCAAAGCGCCATGTATTCCTGGTTTCTGAAACGACAAAAACGAGGCAAATTACGCGTTCAGGTTCAAGATATTAGCACAACAAATGCCCTATTGAAAAGGCATAACATCACCTATGAAAATATGGATGAGAAAACTCCCGCTGAAATCGCAAAGGTTTTAGGCGTTGATGCGGTCATTTCCGGTAAGTTTGAAACCAGCAAGCCCATGTCTGAAGGAGCTTCTGTTGCTTTAGGCCTGTTGGTTGGTTTTTGGGGAAGAACCAATAAAGCAACAATGAATTTGTTTATTCACAATGGCGTTGATGGCCAATTGTTGATCAACTATAACAAAGGAGTTAGCGGTTCCATTGGAAGCAGCACGGATGATTTGGTCAACATTCTGATGCGAAAAGCGTCACGGCGGGTTTCATATGCCAAAGACAAATAATCGAAATATGAAATAAAAATAAGAAAAGCGGCCCGCAAGCCGCTTTTTTATTGCATATGAAAGTAACACACTCCCATCGCTTCTAAAGAACGTTGAACGATGTAACCACGATTGCTGGGGCACTATTCCCCTGGAACCCAAACACCTCAGGATTGTCCCCATTATCCGGGAAATCATATTCCTTGTTTGCCGGATTGTCCAAATGTACCATTGGAAACAGCTTTTGACCTGATAGGTACCTATTACTGCTGTCCAAATCAATCGTCACGTTTGTATGTTCACCCTTTTCAAGGTAGACTTTCCCAATAATACCCGGTAAGGTGATGTGTCCGGTTCCGTCGTCGTTGTGCACGACCAACCAACCATCGGCCGCCAGCACCACTTTGTCTAAAGTTACCTGATCATTGACCACAGCCTGATCACTCACCATGATGCTGGGAACCATAATTTTAATCTTTGTCATTACGATGTTGGCATTCATCACAATTGGATTGTCATAACCTGACGCACCGTCAAACTCATACGTTCCAATTGATCCGTTGTCGTTGTGCAACATCACCCACAACGATTCGCCATCCATCAGGTCGGTGCCCGGTTTAATCGGGATCATAACATTGGTTGTTGTCCCTGCATCCAAATGCACAGGTTCAGAGATAATTCCCGGAACAACAGGTCCCGAGCCATTGTCTTTATGCACTACAACCCAACCAGCAGCGTTCATTGTAATGGAAGACACCATAATCATGTTTTGGGAAATCGTCTGGTCTGAAACATCCAAAGAACCGGTAGGTGCTTCTACATTGATGCTGGTCACCAGAATGTTCGGATCGGTTCCGGAAAAACCAAATACTTCAGGACCATCTCCATTTGCCGGGAAGTCGTAGTTGCCATTTGCCGGGTCGTCTACATGCAACATGGGGAACAATTTTTGCCCCGGAGCAATCTGCACAGTACTGTCCAGTTGGATCATCACATCTTTGTTCATACCGGCGTTGACATAGGTTTTTCCAATAATACCCGGCAACGTGATGTTTCCCGTCCCGTCGTCATTGTGAATGACAATCCAGCCATCCACGGCGGCGTCTACCTTGGCAATCTTCACCATGTTCCCACTAACAACTTGGTTGTCGGCCATTATGGCTGGTGCGGAAATGGTAATCGGCTGCATAACGATATTTCCCGAGGCATCGGTAATTGGCATGTCGGCACTGCTCGACGAACCATCGAACTCATACGTTCCTTTCACTCCGGTATCGGTATGTAACATCACCCATACCTTATCGCCATCGTGAATATCGGCACCGGCTACCAGCGGAACTTTCACGTCCGTCTGGGTTCCCGCCTTCACCATCACGGGTTCGGAAATAATATCCG
>DATFMO010000298.1:0-5189 GCA_035266925.1 Sunxiuqinia sp.
AAAATGAGATGAAAAAGTGTTGAGTCTCAAAAAAAATTGAAATTTGAAATCTGGAATTTAGAATATCATGAGCAAAAAACTAACACATATTGACGAAAAAGGCCGGGCCAACATGGTGGATGTAGGGCACAAACCTCAACAAACGCGAACGGCCACAGCCGAAGGGTTTATCCGATTAAACGAGGAAACAGTTAAACTTATTCGTGAGAATCAAATTCGAAAAGGTGATGTGCTCACCATTGCTGAAATTGCCGGCATACAGGGCGCCAAACGCACCAGTGAGTTGATTCCGCTTTGTCACCAGTTGCAATTGACAAAAGTCGATGTCACCTGTACCTTGCTGGAACGAGGCGTGGCCACCAGTTGCACCAGTCGTTGCATTGGACAAACCGGCGTGGAAATGGAGGCGCTAACCGGTGTTCAAGTAGCATTGCTCACGATTTACGACATGTGCAAAGCCGTTGACAAAGCCATGGTGATTGAAAATGTACGCCTGATCAGTAAAGAAAAAGTAGATGTGTAATAGCTCAATCGGAAATCATAATGAAAACATTTAAAGTTCTATCCGTCAATCTATCTGAGAAGAAAGGAACCATTAAAGTTCCGGTGGAGAGCATCAAGCTGACTGATATTGGAGTCGTTGGCGATGCACATTCTGGCAGGTGGCACCGCCAAGTTAGTTTGCTAGCCGACGAAAGTATTCAGAAGTTTTCGGAGGAAGCCGGACGAAAAATCAAACACGGCGAATTTGCTGAAAATATTACGACAAAAGGATTGTTGCTGCACCAGACCAAACCGCTCGACCGTTTTGTCAATGGTCATGTGGAATTGGAAGTCACTCAAATTGGTAAAAAATGTCATGGCGATAACTGTTCTATTTTCCGCGAAGTAGGCAATTGTGTCATGCCAAAAGAAGGCATTTTTGCCCGTGTGATCAACTATGGAAATCTTCAACCTGGTGATGAACTAACCTACCAACCACGAATCATCCAGGTGAAAATCATCACTTTAAGCGACCGGGCCAGCCGGGGAGAATACGCAGACAATAGTGGGCCACAAATTAAAAACCTCGTCGGAAAACACTTCGAAAGCATCAATCGCCAGGCAGCATTTAAACACGTATTGATTCCTGATGATGCTCAACTGCTTCAAACTGAAATCCTGAAAGCCATTGATCACCATGCTGACATTATTTTCACCACCGGAGGCACAGGAATTGGCCCACGCGATATCACACCTGAGACCATCAAACCATTGCTGGACAAAGAAATTCCAGGCATCATGGAATTGATTCGGGTCAAATACGGGATGGAAATACCTGCTGCCGTTTTAAGTCGGGGTATAGCTGGAGTTAAAAATCAAACGCTCATTTACGCCCTGCCGGGAAGTGTAAAAGCAGTCAGTGAATATTGTCAGGAAATTCTTCCAACCATCGAGCATTCTTTGTACATGCTTCATGGAATAGATAGTCACTAGTCACATTTTATTTAAAAAGAATACCTAAACAAACTGGTCATTAACATCTTGCAAAAGATAGCGGCATTTCGTAACTTTTGTTACTAATCTTAAAAAAACCAAAGTTATGGATTGCCCGATTTGTCAAACCAAAGGGCTGAGTGAAGAAACTTCAAGCTGCCCACATTGTAAAACCGACCTTCGAGCCATTGGTCTCATTGAAAAAGCAGACCAAGCTTATTCTGCCCAGAAAAAACAAAAAACACTTTGGATTTTACTCGCCATGTTTTTTGTCCTCGCATTTATCGCTTCCCTTGTATTTCCATTTTCAACTGGCAAATATGTTCCTCAAAAAGAATATCAAGCTATGAATGATCAGTTGAAAAGTACACAAGATGAACTTCAACAAGCCAAACAACAGGCTGCCAACCTCCAAAAAGAGTTTGATGCGGTAAAATCAAAAGAAGAAGCTGTCAAGTGTGATGAATTCACCTATGTTGTCCAGTGGGGTGAAAACCTGTCAACGATTGCATCAGCTGTCTATGGTGATGGCAATCAATATGCTAAAATTGCCGCAGACAATTCACTGGATGATCCCAATCATATTCTGGACGGACAAAAACTAACTATTCGCTACTAACCTAAAAATCAACGTACCATGGCACAACATACAACTATTCATCAATCGCTGGAGAAAATCACCATATCCTACCTGAATGAGATCAGTGGGTTGAAAAAGCAAATTTCAGAATTGGAAGTCGAAGTTGAGCAGAGAGAGAACGAACTGGCTAAAGCTAAAATACGGATTGGCGAACTGGGAGAACAACTAAAGAAAAAATAATACAAGAATTTTCGCGATACAACTCCCAAAAAATAGCCCGAATATCAGTTGATATACGGGCTATTACTTTAAATTTTATTCTTTTCTATTCGTGAGCAATGGGATCTGGATTTCCATCAGGATCACCATTGACTGTTCCATTTGACTGGATAGAACCAAGCAATAAAATTCCGGCCACATGTGGTGCAGCCATTGAGGTGCCACTTAAAGTTGCGTAACCACCATCTTTATAACATGATTTAATGGAAACGCCCGGTGCACAATAATCAACCGGATTTCCATTTGTAGAATTTCCATAGTTAGAGAAGTAAGCGAAGTCCTCTGATCTGTCCATCGCTGAAACAGTGTAAATATTTGATCCTTCAGTACTGGCTGGCGATTTTGTAGATGCGTCAGTACTTTCATTACCAGCTGCAATTGCAAATTTAACATGAGCAGAAGCTGCAAGCACAGCATCATTGAGTGGTTGATAAAAACCACCACCCAAACTCATATTAGCAACATCTCCATCAACTCCGTTTGCAGCAACATAATCAACTCCCGCAATCACATCCGAAATTTGACCACTACCATGTCGGTCAAGTACCTTTACCGGAACAACAGTTGCTCCAGCAGCGACACCTACAACACCTTCATTATTGTCAATTGCTGCGATAATGCCAGCCACGTGAGATCCATGTCCATTATCATCATCGGCTGATTTTGCATGTGTAAAGTTTGCAGCATCTTTCGTATCAACATTTAAATCCGGATGTGTATAGTCAACACCGGTATCAATAATCCAGGCTTTTCCACTCCCAGTATAATTAACTGATCCACCGACTTCAGTGATTCCCCAAGGTGTTGTTTGTCCAGAGGTTCCTCCACCTCCTCCACCACCTTTGCCTCCACCATTTCCGGGGCCTTTCCCTGGAGGCGGTGCCAACGTAATTATTTTATCTTCATGAATGGACTTCACCGTTCCATCGGCTAAAAGCTTTTTAACCTGACCAGGAGCTATCTTCACCGAAAAGCCGACAATTGAATTCGAATAAGTATATCCCAGCTCAGCTCCTGTAATGCCTTGTTTTTTCAACAAGCCCAAAGCTTTGCCTCTCACCTCATTTTTGCGCATCTGATAGCCTTTGGTAGTCTGCAACTCAGCCACCAAAGCAGGATCATTTAACTGAATAATGTAGGATTGCTTCGCCATTGAAGCATTTTTCAGAGCAAGATCAGTCCCCATTCCATCTTCCTGAATTACCGGGGATTGGCAGGAATTCACCGCAACAATCGCAATCAATAAAGATACTAATCGTCCCAAAAAGTTAATTTTTCTCATCATTTCAAATATTTGGTTGAGCTTTATTCTTTAACAAGTTATAATTTAAAAGATAAAAAGACAATCTTATTCTAATCTATTATTTCACTTGCGTTGATATAGTAGAACCGAAAATTAATTAGAATGGTTCATCAAAAAGTCTCAGATCAGTTCTTGCCTTTTTGATTTTATCGAACATTCTTCATCCAGCAATTTGTATCTTCGCAAGAAATTCCAATTAATATGATACCAAAACTAAAATATTCCGATAAAAACTTCTTGTTATTAGCCGGCCCCTGCGTAATTGAAGGAGAAGAAATGGCTTTTGACATAGCCTGTAAAATATCAACCATCTGTGATAAACTGGAGATTCCCTTTGTTTTTAAGGGATCGTATCGAAAAGCCAACCGCTCGCGTATCGACTCCTTCACAGGCATTGGTGATGAAAAAGCGTTGGGAATTTTAAAAGCTGTGGGGGAAAAATACAACCTGCCAACAGTGACGGATATCCATTCTGCTGCCGAGGCAGCGATGACTAGTCAATATGTTGATGTCCTACAAATCCCTGCTTTCCTTTGCCGGCAAACCGACCTGTTAATTGCAGCAGCAAAAACGGGCAAAGTCATCAATATCAAAAAAGGCCAGTTTTTATCGGCGGAATCTATGCAATTTGCAGTGAACAAAGTTCGCGATTCAGGAAATGACAAGGTCATGCTCACCGAACGAGGTACTACCTTCGGTTACCAGGATCTGGTGGTCGATTATCGTGGAATTCCCGTGATGAAACAAAACAATTGCCCGGTGATTCTCGATATTACGCACTCGTTGCAGCAGCCCAACCAAACGTCCGGAGTAACTGGCGGTAAACCGGAACTGATTGAAACTATTGCGCGTGCTGGCATCGCCGTTGGAGCAGATGGCATTTTTATTGAAACACATCCAAATCCGGCAATCGCCAAATCAGACGGTGCGAATATGTTGCAATTGGATTTATTGGAAGGGTTGTTAACAAAGTTGGTCAAATTGAAACGAGTAGCAGATAGTTTGTAATTAATTCAACTTCAACCATCAAGGCACTCGAGATTTACAATCCCTGTGTAACAAAAAGAAACCGCACCAATAAAAAATTGATGCGGCCTATTAAAATTATTCGATGCTGTAGGCTGAGCTTACAACAAACATTTCTTTCATCTTACTTGATTTTATTCCTTAAGCTCCTCCATGCCCCACCATTGTATACTTCGGTAAAACCATTTGATCTTAAGATACGCCTGGCAACTCCACTTCTGGAACCCGACTCACAACAAGTAATGATAGGCTTGTTTTTATTCTTTAGCTTTTTAAGATTTCGATTTAGCTGGTCAACAGAAATATTGACTGATCCCCGAATGTGTCCACTTGCAAATTCTCCTTTTGTACGGACATCTAAAATAATCGCTCCCCGCGAAACCAATTCCGGGAACTCCACCTTTGGACCAAGTCCAAATAACGTCTTGACTATACCGATCATAAATAACAAATTTTAATTGAATATTCGATTTAGCACAAAACTATTCGAATAAACAACATCTATCTATCTAGATATATTTATTA
>DATFMO010000299.1:0-3791 GCA_035266925.1 Sunxiuqinia sp.
AAGAACTCCGAATTATCCAACGGCAGGTATGCTTTGGTGATGGTCACGCCCCACTCCATGTTCCCGGTATCTGGCTTTTCATGACCATTCATAATTTCAAACAAGGCCGTCATCGCCCGCGGATCATGTGACAAAAAGGCAATTTTATCGTCTTTCTCGACCACAAAATTCACGTCCTTGAACAGTAAATCCCCTGCCACTGTTTTGCTCAGGTTCTTCACTTCCAAAATACTGTTGCCGGGTTGGCGTTCCGGCGTAAAAATAATTCCCGGATATTTTCGGGTTGAAGGTTTGATTTCCTCAACATTCAACTTTTCCAACATTTTCTTACGGCTGGTCGTCTGCTTCGATTTGGCCACATTGGCCGAGAAGCGGGCAATAAACTCCTGCAGTTCCTTTTTCTTTTCCTCCGCCTTTTTATTTTGTGCGGCCTGCTGCCTCAACGCCAACTGGCTGGACTCGTACCAGAAGCTGTAGTTACCAGCAAAAAGCTGAACTTTACCAAAATCAATATCCACTGTATGGGTACAAATTGAATCTAAAAAGTGACGGTCGTGCGAGACCACCAATACCGTCTGATCGATATTCGACAGGTAGTTTTCCAACCACGAAACGGTGTCCAGATCGAGGTCGTTGGTCGGCTCATCCAGCAACAGGTTATCTGGCTTGCCATACAATGCCTGGGCCAGCAATACTTTCACCTTTTCTTTGCCGCTCAGGTCTTTCATCAACCGGTAATGAAGATCTTCATGAATGCCCAAACCACTCAGCAAGCTGGCAGCATCACTCTCGGCATTCCAACCGTCCATCTCGGCAAACTGGTCTTCCAGTTCTGCTGCTTTCAGCCCATCTGCTTCCGAAAAATCTTCTTTCATGTAAAGCTGATCTTTCTCCTGCTTCACACTCCACAGCATTTCGTGGCCCATCATTACGGTGTCTAACACAGGTAATTCGTCAAATTCCTGGTGGTCCTGTTTTAACACTGATAACCGCTCGCCTGAAGCAATGCTCACGTTCCCAAAAGTGGGATCCTGTGCACCATACAGCATACGTAAAAAGGTTGATTTTCCGGCCCCATTGGCGCCAATAACTCCATAACAGTTGCCGGCTGTAAACTTCAGATTCACATCCTGAAACAGCACTCGCTTGCCAAATTGAATTCCTAAATTGCTAACGGTAATCATTTAAACTCCTCTTTTACTTCGGGCATCCTACCCGGATTGGGCGGCAAAAGTATATTATTTGGATCAATGTCGTTGCACGAAACCATCGAACTTGATAGTAATTTAACCTGGAAAATTGTGTGTAAATGGACGGGACCTCGCCCCAAAAGAATTAAGTAGCATGATAATTTCATGCCCTGCTTACAATTTAGCTAGTTCGCTATTTATAAACTTTAACTCCTCATTGGTGAGTTGAATGTCTGCAGCACCGGCATTTTGAACAGCCTGTTTTGCATTCCGGGCACCAGCCAATGCAATGGTGATTCCCGGACGTTCAATGGTCCATTTCAATACTAATTGAGCCAATGTGGCTCCATTGTCGTCAGCAATTGGTTTTATTTTCTCCAGAAATGCATTTGTCTTTTTTATGCTTTCATCTGTAAAAAACGGATTGCTGTTACGATGATCGCCTTCCTCAAACTTCTGACCCGGTTTCATCTTACCGGTCAGCAAGCCACGCTGCAGTGGGCTGTATGCCAATACCGATTTGTTATTTTCGATGCAATAAGGCACCGTTTCCTTCTCCACATCGCGATTTACCATGCTGAATGGAATTTGATTTGAAACCACCATAACCTCCTTTTCTGCCTCAGCCATCAACGATACATCGTAATTACATACACCGGCATAACACACTTTTCCTTGCTCGATCAGGCGGCTCACAGCCTCAAAGGTCTCTTCAATTGGCGTGGTTACATCCGGCCAGTGAATCTGGTAAAGGTCAATGTAATCCGTTTTCAGACGTTTCAGGCTTTCCTCGCACTCTTTGATCACATCCTCCTTTCCGGCATACTTGCGAATGTCAATATTGTTACCGTCGTTATCCTTACTTTTAAAATAGAAATTGCCTTTTGTGGTGTCCCAGCGCACACCAAACTTGGTAAGGATTTGAACCTTGTCGCGGGAAATGTCGCGAATCGCATCACCAACGATCTCTTCGCTGGTTCCCTGTCCATAGACGGGCGCTGTGTCAATCGAGGTCACCCCACGGTCATAGGCGGCACGAATCGCCTCCACCGCTTCTTGTCGATCAGTTGATCCCCACATCCATCCTCCGGCAGCCCATGCCCCAAACGTGATGACTGAAACATTCAAATTTGTATCTGCTAATTGTCTGTATTCCATTTGTCTTTCCCTTCTTTTAAAATTTAATATGGTTATCCGCATTTTTACCTGGTTCGCAAATTCCTGCCAGGCGTCAGACTGGGATTCTCCCTGTTTGCCCCGGCCCTCGTAAAGGGAGCAGGGAAAATCAATTCGCTCCCTATAAGGGCCGAGGCAAACGATTGATTTTCAATACTTCATTCTGTTTTTAATATTGAGACAAGCATCCTTAACTCCGGTTCGAAGATCCATACTCATTGGACTCTGCCCCTTGCTCTCCGCCCTCTGCCCCTAATAAGCAGAAGCAGCATCCAATTGTTCCATATCGGTTGGCGTCAGCACAAGCTCTGCAACTTCAATAAAAGCCTGCATATGTTTGCTTTTGGTTGCACTGGTAATTGGTGCATTCACTGTTTCTTTGTGAATCAACCAAGCCAGTGCCACACCAGCCGGCGACACTTTATAGGTTGATGAAATATCATCCAAAGCTTCAAGAATTTTCATTCCCCGCTGATCATAGTAAGCAAGTACACCTTGTCCTCGAACACTTTTCCCAAGATCATCCTCGGTCCGGTATTTGCCCGTCAAAAAACCTTTGGCCAACGAAAAATAAGTGATCACTCCCAAACCTTCACTTTGACAAATGGAAGCCACTCCTTTTTCAAAATCCTTGCGATCGCATAAATTGTATCCGGGCTGGAAGACCTCGTAACGCGGCAAACTATCATTTTTGCTTGCTTCCAGCGATGCATTCAAACGCTCGGGCGACAGGTTTGAAGCCCCGATATAACGAACTTTACCGGCGTCAATCAACTTCTGGTAAGCTCCCAGCGTTTCTTCAACCGGTGTGCGATCGTCGTCCCAGTGGGTCAGGTACAAGTCAATGTGGTCGGTTTGCAACCGCCGAAGTGAATCATCAACGGCTTTCACAATATGCTTTTCGGTGATGTCCTTGTGCCCCTGTCCCACATCCGATCCTACTTTGGTGATCACATTCACCTCTTTTCGGATGCCTCGCTTTTTCATCCAACTGCCGATAATCGATTCCGATTCACCGCCACTGTTTCCTTCGCCCCAGCGCGAATAAACATCGGCTGTATCGACGGTATTAAAACCGGCTCCTACAAATTCATCCAATAATTCAAACGACTGTTTTTCATCAACCGTCCATCCAAAAACATTTCCGCCCATCACAACCGGAGCGGTTTCCAATTTTGTATTTCCTAATCTCGTTGTTTCCATGTTGTTATTTCATTTTTGTGTGTTTGTTAACTCCCCCAGTCTACAAAATACACATCAACTTAGTTTCAACAACCAACAAGCGATTAAAAGTAACTACCACCAAACTTTCCGTTTCGGTAATCATCGTAAGCCTGGCGAATTTCCTCTTCGGTGTTCATCACAAACGGTCCTTGCGCCACAACCGGTTCATTCAGCGGCATGGCATGTCCAAAAATCAGCACA
>DATFMO010000300.1:0-3034 GCA_035266925.1 Sunxiuqinia sp.
ATGCAGTCCGCTGATATTGGACCGCAAGTAGAGGGTGAACGAAATTAAAAACTGGTTGAAGATCAAAAAGAAAAGCAGGTGGAATTGGACATTGTTGTACCCAATGATGGCGGCCACAATCAGGCAAATGACGGCGTAGACAATGGCCAGCATGAACTTCAACCCTACAATGTTACTCAGGTATTTTCGCAGTAAATGACCATGTTGAGCGATGTTTCGGTTGTTGTAATTGGTGATACCAAGGTCGAGTAGAATATTGAGGATCATGGAAAAGCTCAACAGCGAATAATACAGACCATAACTTTCTGCTCCCACCACGTTTTGCACGGTGCGGTCAATCCCAAAAATCCAGAAGGGCTTTATTAAGAGATTCAGTGAGAGAAGAAGTAGTAAATTGGTAACAAACTTTCTTTTCAACGCCCGTTTTCTTTATCAGATTAATTTCGATAAAAATAAGCATTTTTTGGGGAGACTTCGTACATTTGAGAGCAAATCTAAACAATCTGAAACTAAATGGTCATCGCAGTAAACACCCGTTTGTTACAAAAAGGAAAACTGGAAGGGATTGGTTGGTTCACCCGCGAAACACTTTCCCGAATCACCCGCAATCATCCCGAACACCAGTTTATCTTCTTGTTCGACCGACCGTATGACCAGGATTTCATTTTTTCAGACAATGTCACCCCTGTGATCGTTTCACCGCCAACGCGTCATCCCATTTTATGGTTTATTTGGTTTGAACTCCGGATCCCCTGGATTTTGCGCAAGTATAGTGTCGATCTGTTTTTATCACCCGATGGCTATTTGTCGCTCAATACGAAAGTGCGGCAACTGGCTGTTATTCACGATATTAATTTTGCACACCGCCCCAAGGATTTGCCCTGGCTGACATCCAAATATTACAACTTCTTCTTTCCGCGATTTGCGAAGCGGGCCAAACGAATCGCTACCGTATCGTATTATTCAAAAGAAGATATTGTACGCACCTACCGCTTGAGTCCAGACAAAATTGATGTGGTGTACAATGGTGTAAATAAGTTGTATACACCAACGTCAGAAGAAGAAAAAGTGTCGACCCGCTTGCGATACACAGCGGGCAAGAATTACTTTTTATACATCGGTTCATTGCATCCGCGAAAAAATATTATTGGTCTGCTGCGCGCCTATGATGCTTTTCGCACATCGATGGACACCAATATCAAACTGGTGATTACCGGAGGCGAAATGTTTAAAACCGGCGAAATCACCAAAACCTACGAAGGCATGCGTTTCAAGGACGATGTGATTTTCACGGGTCGATTGCCCATTGAAGAACTGCATCAAGTGTTGGGCGCAGCGATGGCACTCACATTCGTTCCCTTTTTCGAGGGATTCGGCATCCCGGTTATCGAGGGAATGAGCGCCGGCATTCCGGTGATCTGTTCCAATACAACATCATTGCCTGAAGTTGGAGGCAATGCCGTGCTGTACACCGATCCGTTTGCCATCAGCCAGATTAAAGATGCGATGGTGCGTATTGCCAGTGATGACGATTTGCGGCACGAACTGATTGAAAAAGGGAAGAAGCAGCAGAAAAAATTCAGTTGGGACAAAACAGCTGACCAACTGTGGGGCAGCATCCAAATTTGCCTGAATACGTAAAAAGCCCCTCCCGGCCTCCCCGAAGGGGAGGGGTTTGGGACAGAGCATTTTACTAGCTGAAATGGTTCATTCCGTTGAACGCAGGAATTTTTGGCGAAAGATCGACTATAAAATATTCAAATACGACGCAGAAAATCTGCTGATAATTTCGAAAAATATAATCGAAAACTATTTTTGTCTAAAAATAAGCCCTGAAAGGGCGTAACAACAATAGCCCGGGGTGCAACCCCGGGAATATCGAATCGCAAAATTGGGAAGGCGCATCCACATAATTTTCAATTATAGAAAACGTTTCATGCGCCGCATTGAAATGAACTCTTGAAATGAGGCTTGAGAAAAATCCATTAAAACTATTTCTAAAAGAAGGACGAGTGGAAGCCGGTTGTGATGAAGCCGGGCGTGGTTGTTTGGCTGGACCTGTGTATGCAGCTGCTGTTATTCTACCTCCCGATTTTGAAAATGACTTGCTCAACGATTCCAAAAAGCTCACGGAAAAACAACGCTACCAGTTGCGTCCCATTATTGAAGAGCAGGCATTGGCCTATAGCGTTGGCCTTGTGACCAACGAGGAAGTAGACGAAATCAACGTGCTGAATGCTTCATTTTTAGCGATGCATCGGGCCGTTGCCGAGCTTAAAATTCAACCTGAACATTTATTGATTGATGGCAATCGATTTAAAGTGTACCCGGAAATCACCCACGAATGCATTGTGAAGGGAGACGGTAAATTTTATCCCATTGCTGCGGCATCAATCTTAGCCAAAACTTATCGTGATGATTTTATGAACCGCATTCACGAAGAATTTCCAAATTACCAGTGGTTGAAAAACAAAGGTTATCCCACTAGAGCCCACCGGGAGGCAATCCGCGAACACGGAACCACACCTTACCATCGGATGAGTTTTCGACTGCTTGAAGACCAGCTGAGACTGGATCTTTGATTCATCATTTTTTAGTCCTTCACAATAAATACCGGGATATTCACTTTGTGACGTACTTTATTAACTGTTGTCCCAAAGATGATGTCTTTCAGCATGTTATGTCCGTGAGCACCCATCACCAGCAGGTCGGCATGGACTTCATTTACCTTTCGGGGGATCACATTTTTTGGGTTTCCAAATCCCAGGAACGAGGTTGCTTCGACACCATTTTCAGTGATGTATTTGGCGTAATGCTCCAGATGTTCTTTATCCTGAAGGGTCTCGTAGTCGCGGGTTTCCGTTCCAAGCATGAGTGCACCTGCAGATTCAACCACATGAATCAACAGAATTTTGGTCTCTGGTGAGCTCAACGATAGCGCATGTCTGATCACTTGCGAGTCAATGTCGCTAAAGTCAATGGCTACAGCAATCTGTGCGTATTTGGTAGGCACAGAAATCTTGGCGAGTGCCGG
>DATFMO010000301.1:0-3552 GCA_035266925.1 Sunxiuqinia sp.
GAAGAGTTGGCCAAAGAAAAGGAATCGATCGAGTCAGCGGGCGTCACACCTGTTGCAGCGCTCGTTAGAGAGTATCTGTTGCATTTCGATCTCGCAGAGCATTCTGACTATAAGATCCACCGAGAAGGTAATCGGATAAAAATCTCCAAACATGTTCCCTACAACAAGGGCAATAAAGTTCAAGAATACGATTTGGAGGCTACTGTTAGCGCTGAAAATGGGTTGACATTGGAATCGTATTCCAAATCGTATGTCCCGCTATTCTTTAAAAAATATCAAAAAGTAATAGGAGAAGAAATTGAAGAGAAATCTTTTGCGCTGGTTAAAAACTCAAAAACTTATATTCCTCTGCTCAATCTCAGCGGCTATATTGAAAAGCCTGAGAAGAAACAAATCTATATTAACATTCTAAATGCTCCTTTCGGTGTTGAATTTGATCAATATAAGGCAACTCTAAATTCTGAAAATCATTTCTCGATTAACCTTCCGATGACACGGCCAGGTTTTGCTTTCCTCTCGTATGTTGAAGACACCAACCGAATTATGAACACCACATTCAAAATAATTTACGCGGAGCCGGGTGATTCAATTGACTTTGATTTATTAGGAAACCATCAAAAGCAATACAGATTTCGAGGTGACCGGGTTTTGGAAAATACGTTTCTAACCCAAAATTTTGATTCAATTTTAAATGTGAACGCCACTCCCCAAGGCATTATCATGCCTTTACTTATGAAGCTTCAGCGCAAGCAAAAGCCATACATTCCGAAAAGCATGATCAATTTTATGTTTTCAGGAAAATTGAAGCAGGATGATTTCCCAGAAGGAGTATCGGCAATGTTTAAGGACTACCTCACTCATGAGACCCAAATGCTCAAATTCGCCATTGCTTGTAATCTACAAGATTTTTATCACCTGATGTTTCGGAACCAGTACACAGCTGCTGACCTGCAATTCATCCGTCAACTGAATATGTTTGTTGATCAGTTTTGTATCACTGATTATTACGAAGAGTATGGCTATTTTTCGAGAAATGGAGTCACAGCCTTTGCGCAAAACCAATTCGCCAAAAATGACCGATTTGCTTATCATGTGACCGATCAAAATCAAATTTTTGCAGGCTATCCAATGGGCGTTTCGTATTGGGCAGATATAACCAAACAAAATAACTACCTAAACATGATCCTGTCTGGCTCCTCATTGTTCCGGGAAAAAGCTGAATTAATCAATCGAACTTTCAGCCATTCTTCGCACTTCAGTCAACAAGATACTCAAGGCCTGATTTCAAAATATGGATCGATCGGACATGAAATTTTCGCATCCAGCCGCGATTCGCTACTCAATACCAGTGTAAAAAAAGCATTGAAAAGAGCAGAAGAGGTTTTTAGCGGAGACATTTTTAAAAAGAAGATTTTCCTATCCACTAATGGAGATACTGTTGCTATCCAAGATTTTCTTGGAAAGAAAGCAACCGCCATTTGTTTCACGATTGCTAATAAATATATATACCCGCAGTACCAACTTCAGCTAATCAGTGATAAATATCCCGATTTGAACATCATTATTATCAACGATGCAGAAATTACGTTGAATAAATGGGAGGAGCTCACAAAAACGAGAAATCCAGATGCAACCCACTTGTATTATTTGTACCAGGGATACAAACTCAGTAAATTATTCAATATCTATCCATCCAGCTCCTTCGTCATGGTATTTGACCGAAATGGGGATTTGGTAGAATATGCTGCTTCGATTAATAAAATAAATCAATACGTTGAGAAGGCGCTGGATCGGCCGTTGAAAGCAAAGTCAAACGAACTCGACAAATCCACCCTCTACGGAATCATTTGGTTTTTGGGCGGCTCGCTGCTGTTGGGTTTGATTGCCTTCCTGATTTACAAAACGCGGGTGCGTTTGCGACTGCGAAAAGAGAACCGGGAAAAACGGCTGCAGGAATTGCAGCTTTCGGCCATCCGGGCACAGATGAATCCGCACTTTTTATTTAACAGTTTGAATTCGGTACAAAACCTGATTCAGAAAAACCAGGGCAGCGAGGCCCATTTGTACTTGTCGGATTTTGCCGGATTGATTCGCAAAGTGCTGAAAAATTCGCAAACAGAAGAAGTGAGTCTGGCCGAAGAATTGGAAACGTTGAACCAATACATCCGGCTGGAACAGCTGCGCTTCGATTTTGAATACGAAGAAAAAATTGACGAGCAGATTGACCAAAACCATTTTATGGTTCCGTCGATGATTTTACAACCGCTGGCGGAAAACGCGATCATGCACGGGTTGCAACACAAAGCAGACAACCGGAAACTGCAAGTAGAAATCAAAAAGCTGGACAAGGCCATTCAGATTTCGCTGGTGGACAATGGCATCGGACTGGAAGCCTCTAAAAAGATCAAATCGGTTTCCAATGGCATTGGGCTGAATCGAAGCGAAGAACGACTGCGGATCATGCAGGAAAAGTATGGCGGCAACTATTCATTCAAGCTGATTGATTTGACCCAGCAAGGGAAGGCAGGCACGCGGGTGGAAATTGTAGTTCCTGAGGAAGAATGAGAGAAGGAAGTTTACAGTCGCTATTTTGAAGTGCATGAGTACAAGAGTCCATAAGTACATAAGTTGGATGATGAGACATGACAAGAAGGAATAAGGAACACAGAATAAGAAATAAGAAAATTCCCTGAAAGGGAATTACATTCCAGCCCGGGGCAAACGCCCCCGATTCATCGGGGGAGTGACACCCCGGGAACGAGAAACAAAAACAATCCCGACCGTGGGGACAGTCAATCAGGGCACATGCCTTTTCTCGGTCGGAATCGAAAAATCGTTTGATGAAGAAAGAAAATCAATTCATTCACCAGAGAGTTTTCGGAAGCAAATTCCGGCCGGGCGTCAGACAGGGATTTTCCCTGCTCCCGGCAGCAATCGTATCGGGGTGACCTGAGAAATTAAATTAGCGAATGATATAACATGTGGAGAGTCAATAAATTAAAACAACCCAATGAAACCAATCACAGCCATAGTCATTGACGACGAAAAAAGCGGCCGGGAAAACCTGTCCGGTTTGCTCCGGGAGCATTGCCCGCAAGTGCAATTATTGGATGAAGCCAACTCGGTAAAAACAGCCATTCAACTCATTGAAAAATATTCCCCGCAGTTGATTTTCCTGGATATTGAAATGCCGGAAGCCAATGGTTTTCAACTGTTGGAACACTTTCATGACTTTTCCTTCGAGGTAATTTTTGTAACAGCCTACGACAACTATGCCATCAAAGCCATCCGTTTTTCGGCAGCCGACTATATTCTGAAGCCCATCAACCTGAATGAACTGAAAGCGGCCGTTGAAGAAGTCGCTGAACGCATTCGCCGAAAAACGGAGAACGAGCAGATCCGCCAGCTTTTTTACAACACACAACATCCTCAAAATCCCCGGATTGGCCTACCAACCGGCGACCGCATTGAGTTCGTGGAAGTGAAACACATCATCCGTTGCCAGGGCGAAAGCAACTATACGCATATCTATTTCGACAATAAAAAACCACT
>DATFMO010000302.1:0-25877 GCA_035266925.1 Sunxiuqinia sp.
TGGCTCACCGCCTTGGTTTGTATTCAATAAAAACTGAACTCGAAGATCTCAGCTTAAAATACAAACAACCGGAAACATACAACCAGATTGTCTTTCGGCTGCGAAGCCAGCAAGAACGACGCGAATACCTGGTGGACGAATTCGTCAAACCGATACAGGAACAATTGAAAAATGAAGGAATAAATTTTTCCATCTCTGGCCGGCTGAAATCCATCTACTCCATCTGGAATAAGATGCAAAATAAAGGCGTTTCGTTCGATGAAATCTATGATTTACTGGCCATTCGAATTGTTTTCAAACCCAACGAGAATGTTTCAGAAAAACGACAATGTTTTGATATTCTATCTTTAATAACCGATATCTACAAACCCAAGCCCGACCGAATCCGCGACTGGATCACTATCCCAAAAGCCAATGGTTACGAAGCATTACACGTGACCGTCATGGGGCCACACGGGAAATGGGTTGAAGTTCAGATTCGCACTGAACGAATGGATGAAATTGCCGAACGTGGTTTTGCGGCCCACTACAAATACAAAGGCGTTCAGTCTCCCGAATCAGAATTGGATAAATGGTTGGAGAAAATTCGGGAAATGCTTCGAAGTCCGGAATCCGATGCGATGGAATTTCTGGATGAGTTTAAAATGAATTTGTATTCGCGTGAAATTGTTATCTTCACTCCAAAGGGTGATATGATCAATTTACCGAAAGGTGCTACTATTATTGACTTTGCCTACGAAATACATACCGACCTTGGAAATCATTGTATTGGTGCAAAAATCAACCACAAACTCGTACCTGTCAGCTACATCCTTGAAAGTGGTGACCAGGTAGAAATTCTAACATCAAAAACGCAAAAACCGGATCTTGACTGGCTGAAATTCCTGGCAACTGCAAAAGCAAAAAGTAAGGTGAAGCAAGCCTTCAAGATGGATAAAAAACAACACCTTGAAAAAGGGCGCGAAATCATCGAAGAAAAGCTAAAACAATACAATATTAAGCCGTCGTCAGACACGTTGAAAAAACTTGCTTCACACTATAACCTGTCAAACAAAGATCAATTGTATGCACATGTTGGAATGGGGTTTATTCATATTGACGATCTGGAAGGAATTTTAAAAACACGGCGTGAAAACAAGCTGGCCAAATATTGGAAGCTTTCATTTGGCAAAAACAAAAATGGCGGTGAAGTAGAGCTCAATCTTCCCACCAAACAAATCGACAAAAAAAACACCTTCTTGTTAAAAGAAGACCCCGAGGAAACCAGTTATACGCTCGCAAAATGTTGTCAGCCAATTCCGGGTGATGATGTACTAGGCTACGTCAATTCGAACAACCATGTTGTAATTCACAAGCGTAATTGTCCGGAGGCAAACAAACTGATGTCGCAACACGGAGACCGCATTATCACTGCGGAATGGACCAACTTCAAGAAAAAGTCCTACCTCACACGAATAAAATTGAATGGCTTTGACCGAATCGGAATCGTCAACGAAGTCACCAACATCATATCAAAACAAAATAACATTAATATGCGAACGGTGATGTTTGACACGCACGATGGTATATTTGAAGGTGATCTTTTCATTTACATCCACAACCTGGAAGACCTCAATAAATTAATCGCCCGACTCATGAAAATCAAAGGGATAGACACAATTGAGCGGATCGAAAAAATCGAGAATTAATTTTTATTTAGTCTAAACAATCTCCATTTTTTTACTATTTTTGAGTCTTATTTAAAACTGGTTTAAGTATGAATAGCCATAAGACGAAAGACACTGTGAAAAACATGTTCACAGAATATTTGGAGAAAAATGGCCATCGGAAGACACCTGAACGATTTGCTATTCTGGACGAAATTTATTCCCGTGATGGACATTTCGACATTGAGTCACTCTACATTTCAATGAAAAATAAAAATTACCGGGTTAGCAGAGCAACATTATACAATACAATTGATTTGCTTTTGGAATGCAAACTGGTCGTGAAACACCAATTTGGCAAAAACATTGCCCAATTTGAAAAAGCCTTTGCCACCTTACAACACGATCACCTGATTGATACCAATACCGGGATGGTGCAAGAATTTTACGATCCGCGGATTCGTGAAATTATTGAAGAAGCTTGCGCAAAATACAACTTCAAGCTGTCGCATCATACCTTGTATATTTATGGGGAAAATATTGAAAGATAAGATGTTTTAAACACATTATAAATAAATGACCTCTGTGCAAACAGAGGTTTTTTTATGCCGCATTGAAAAAAATAATTTGTAATTTTATTGGCCAAATAAATTACATTTTGGCACCGTAGAAGTTTGCCTGCTAAAAGGCCTACATTCTGCGGTTTAATTATGCTCGAAAATTAGTAAAACACTCATAATGAAAGTAGATGTTATTTTAGGTCTCCAATGGGGAGACGAAGGAAAAGGAAAAATTGTTGACGTTTTAACGCCAAAATACGATGCCATTTCCAGGTTCCAAGGTGGCCCAAACGCCGGACACACACTTGAAATCAACGATTTTAAACAAGTCCTACACTCCATCCCCTCAGGTATTTTCCACGAGAATAAAATCAACCTGATTGGAAACGGTGTTGTACTCGATCCTTTGGTATTCAAAAAAGAAATCGAATCCATCAAAAAACACAACATCGATCTTCACAAAAACCTCTATATCTCCAAGAAAGCACATCTCATATTACCAACTCACAAATTGTTGGATGCCGCTTCTGAGACTGCCAAAGGTGAAACAAAGATTGGTTCAACCCTGAAAGGGATTGGCCCCACTTATAAAGATAAAATTGGACGTGACGGCTTGCGTGTTGGCGATTTGATTGAAAATTTCGAGGAGAAATACAACGCTCGTGTTCAGGCACACAAAGAATTGTTGGAAAAACTCTACCAGTTTGACTACAAAAAATTGTTGGAAGAATATGAAAAAGAATGGTTTGAAGGAATTGCTGTTCTGAAAGAATTCAAATTTGTTGACAGCGAGCACCTAGTCAATGATTTGATTAACGATGACAAATCGGTTCTTGCAGAAGGTGCTCAAGGAACCTTGCTGGATATTGACTTTGGATCATATCCATTCGTTACTTCGTCAAATACAATTTGTGCCGGAGCCTGCACCGGGCTTGGAATCGCGCCTCAAACAATCGGCAAAGTATTCGGCATTTTCAAAGCCTACTGCACCCGCGTAGGCATGGGACCTTTTCCAACGGAATTACACGACGCAACAGGCCAAAAGCTGCGTGATGAAGGAAATGAATACGGTTCAACAACCGGACGTCCACGTCGCTGCGGATGGCTCGATTTAGTGGCTTTAAAATACGCCATCATGATCAATGGTGTCACTGAACTATTCATGATGAAAGGCGACGTACTGGACGATTTTGACACCATCAAAATTTGTGTTGGTTATGAAATTGACGGTGAAGTGGTCGACAAATTTCCATTCGAATTGAACGAGAATGTAAAACCAATTTACGTCGAACTACCAGGCTGGGAAACTGATTTAACAAAATTGACACACGAAAATGAATTCCCTGAAGAATTCAACAACTACATCAATTTCATTGAAGATGAAACCGGTCTGCCAATCACAATCGCTTCAGTAGGTCCTAATCGGGCACAAACAATTCAACTGGATAAAAAATAAGTGTATCCCACCATATCAAAAATGAAAGAGTCTCCATGGAGGCTCTTTTTCTTCACATTAATTTCACTTGCATTCCTTTTCATTATTTCCCGAAAGTATTACTTTTAAGGCTCTTGTTTCAATACACAAATGTTCTTTTCCCCTTTTTTATATGAATGCGTTGCGAAAAGAACAACCCAAGACTGGATTGCTTAGACTGAAATAAGAAATTGCGAATTGAATAGTTAACAAGTTTGTTTTTAGAGAAAAACGTTCAGAGGCTTTTTAGAGAAAAAGTCTTTAGATCGGTGGCAAACCAAAAATTAAAGAACGTTTATGGACAACATCGTGCGCCCAACTTTAGTCCTTGACAAGGATATTTGCTTGAAAAACATTGAACGGATGGCCCAAAAAGCCAAATCCAAAAATTTAAATTTCCGTCCCCATTTTAAAACCCACCAATCCGCTGAAGTCGGCGAATGGTTTCGTGATTTTGGTGTGGAAACAATCACGGTTTCTTCGGTTCATATGGCGAAATACTTTGCCAAGCATGGCTGGAATGACATCACGATAGCCTTTCCTGTAAACGTTCTTGAAATCAACGATATCAATTCGTTGGCTGCAAAAATCAATCTCAACTTACTGGTTGAAAACAAAGAGACTTTGATTCATCTGGGAAAATTCATCAAAAAGCCTGTTGGCATTTTTATTGAAATTGATACCGGACACAACCGAACAGGTGTTTTTGCCAGCAAAACAAAGCAGATTGACAATCTCCTAAACATTATAAAACCCAGTGATCACCTTGAATTTAAGGGCTTTTTGACACATGCCGGGCAAACCTACACCGCACATTCAAAACATGAAATCTTCAATTTCCATTTTGATGCCTTGCTAAAAATGCGGTCGCTGAAAAACCGCTACAAGAAAGATTGGCCCAACATGGTTGTATCGATGGGAGACACACCATCAGCTAGCATTTGTGAAAATTTTGATGGTGTTGATGAAATCCGACCGGGAAACTTTGTTTTTTACGACTTGATGCAGCTTCAGTTGGGATCATGCCGATTCGAAGATATAGCCGTTCGCTTGGTTTGCCCGGTTGTTGCCATGCACACCTCGCGCAACGAAGTCGTGATTTATGGTGGCGCCATTCACATCTCCAAAGATTCAATTGTTAACATTGATGGGAAGAGTTTGTACGGACAAATTGTTGTGCGTAAAGGAAATGAAAAAATCCTGCTGAATGAAAAAAGTTACCTGCACGACATGTCACAGGAGCACGGTATTTTAAAAATCACATTTAAAGATTTCCACTTATTCCATGTTGGTGATTTGGTAGAGATTGTTCCTGTTCACAGTTGTTTAACGGCAAACCTGATGGGCTGCTATTACACCACAGAAGGCGAATACATCCAGATGATTCGACGGGATGTTCAATCTGCCAGAACGCGAGCCAAAGCTTCCAGGTAAGCAGTCAGCGGATACATTTTTTCATCGTACCACAAGGAGGCAAAATAAAGTCCAATCGGCGACGATTTTAAGCCATTTTTCTGGTAAAAATGATCCAGCCACTCCAGTCCTCTTTCACAAGCCTGTTCATGTTTCCCCATCGACAATGCAGAAACTGCCAATGCTGTTTCTTCCATTGATCCAGTAACATCTTTGTCGCCCCCCCAACTGCCATCATTATTTTGTACTGATAGTAAATACTGCTCAGCTAAAAATAGTTGCACCAGTGTGCTTTGCTTTTCCGGAATCGTCAACCAACTGTGTGATAACACATCCTGCAAGTATGTCAACACCTTTGCCGTGCCATACACAGGATTGGTATGATCAGCCACTTTCTGATTACCAAACCAAAGCGGCAACCAGCTACCATCTTTCCGTTGATGTTTTTTCAGAAATTGGAAACTGCGTTTAAACGCTTGTTTATATTTGGTAGACGTTGCCTGATCCAATTCCTCCTTGTAGGCATGCAAACAAGAGGAAATTGCAAGCATAGCATGGCCGGTCAGATCGGCACAACTATGGTCAAAAGGCAGCTTCCCCCACCCTTTTGAAAATGTTGGGAAACCACCATCACGATTTTGCAATTGCAACAACCAGTTGCAACCCGCCAGCACTTGTTGCATCACGTCCTTGCTTGGTTTCAGTTGAAGCAACACGATAATCGCTCCGGGAGTGTCATCCCCATCCGGAACTGAGCCGGAGTGATTTGTCCACCCCCAGCCTCCGGGCTGGCTTCCATTAAATGGGTGCACGGTTGTGTTTTGATTGGCCAACAAGTGGCTGGCAATGGCAGACTGTTCGTTGGAAGACAACACTTCATTTCGTTTGTCTCTCATGGCTTTTACGGCAAGAGTAGTCACCCAGGTTGATAAATCAATGTCAATTGGCCAGGAACCATCGTCACGTTGTGTTTTCCTTAAAAATTTCATCCCACCGTCCACCACGTTCAATTGGCCATACCCAGCTTCAGTGAGGCTCAAACAAACGAAGGCAGTCAGGGGAATGGCTTCCAAAAAACCACCGCTGGCTGGCATCAATTTCTGCAATAATTTCAATGCAGGCCGTATTGATACCTTTCGAACGAATCGCCAAAAGAAATTCGATTTCTTCCTTTTGAACACAACAATCCCCACCGCAATCAGCGCGGGAATGGCATAGCTCACTACGCTCAAATTAAGCATCCGGTAAAGGTTTCGTGGCAGCAACGACAATTCAAACGGCAATTGTGGAACGGATTGAAAAGAAGATGCTCCAGGAACACCACAGAGGCCACACATTGTCAAAATAGGTACCGAGAACGTATAATCCTTCTGATAATGATCCAGTATAATTTCGCCAACATGCGGCGAGTTTACATCAATGCTCTGCGATGTGAGGTAGCCAGAGGTATTGACTTGGATTGCTTTCGCCTGCTCATCGTCCTTCGCATACAAATTTGCACATGCATAAACCAGCAAACTTGTGCTCACATTTCCCGGGCTCTCGGGCGTATCACCAAAACTGCCATCTTTGTTGATGTTGTTCTGCAGCCATCTCAAGCCCTTTCTGATTTCCTTCGAATAGGCCTCGCGATCATGAAAATGAAGTGCTGCTACAGCCACAGCCACTCCCAAAGCACTGGATGACAACTGCCCAGTCCAATAACCTTCTGTATTCATATCCTTCTTCAGAATTTGCGCCAATTCATCAAATCGTTGCTGTAGTACTTGCTTTTTCATGATTATTATTCAAATTACCGAGTCCGTCTAATTTTATGCTGGGCGTTGCTCCCGAGCCAAACATCCGAGAGCCAAAAGCCCGTAAAATGTATATTCCAAATCCTGGCTGAGATCACCATCACCCGATAAAAAAGCACCATTGGCATAGTTTTGTTCAATCAATCGATAACAAACAGGGGCAACCAGGCGCAAATCATAGTCACTTTTCGTTAGTGCAAAAAGCGAAACTCCGGTCGACAAAAGGTCTGAATGGGGCATTTCCTGAAAACATTTAAAGCCAACTTTCTCATCAAAAAACTGCAACAATTTATGCTGTAATTGAGTTGTTCTCATACTTGTAACTGCTCGACCAATCAACATAGCCGAAACGATACTGCATGGAACTTCATCTGAAATTTTGTAGAGCCTCAACACGATTCGCGCTCCAAACCTGAACCACCATTTTTGGGCATGGACAGCATCAGCCGCTAGTAAAATCAAAAACAACTGATACGAGAAATTGACGGGTGAACTGGAACGTGAAAGTCTCCAAAACAACTTTGGTTTAATTCGCTGCTTCTCATTCAATCCTTTATGAATCAACAGCATTGCAAAACGATCGACGATTTTTGATGGTTTTTCATATTGTCTTTCTGCTGTGAACTGCTTCAACTTTTCAAGCACCAATGGCATATTAAAAGCCGACGCCAACCAGAATCCAAATAGCGAATAGTAATAATCAGGATTTCCGGCACGATCGGTAAATGCACCACTTTCATGTTGCTGTGAAGTGATAAAAAGCTGAATTTCTTTTTGGGCATTTTCATCCAACAGGCGCAAACCTTTTTCAATGGTGTCAATGAATTCCTGGTAAATGGGTATGTTGTTGGGGGTCGATTTCATAAGTGAGTTTAAAAGATTTTTCCCATCACGCCGTATAAACTAAGTTTCAATTTCAAATTTTGCAACCGGTCTAGTTCACGATAACATTTGTCGACATACAACTGTAAAAAGGCATCTGCATGTTGATCAACTTGTTCGTCACGGATAACTTGGTGCAAAGCTTGAAAATCCAATCGTGCCGCTTCCTTCAGTCTTTCTTGCTCCTTATTATGGGATAATTTTTCATTCAGCAAGGCCAACAGGAAGGGGAAATGATGCACATGCTCCGGTTGATCATTTTCACGAAATTCGTTCAAGTCATCCCGAATTTGATACGCAATGCCAAACCAATCCGCAAAAATTTCGAGGATACGCCATTCACTTTCCGGTGCTCCACCGTTGATGGCACCGAGCAGCAAAGCAACTTTGACAGCTTCCCCCGTCTTCTGAATAAATATTTGTAGCAGTTGATCAACCGACAGGTTCTCCAACTGATGATCCAACATGAGGTCAGCTCCCTGCCCGGCCGATAAATTTAGATGCGATTGAGAAACCACCCGGAGCGATGCAGCCAAAATAGATGGATCAACCCTTAAATTGGCCAACAACTGATATCCTTTGCCAATGAGATAATCGCCAACATTAATCGCCACCGGAATACCGTGTGTATTATGCAAGGTTTCCTGCTCGTAGCGGAAATCGTCGTCATCTTCAATGTCATCATGAATTAATGACGCTTTGTGAAAACATTCAATAATAATGGATAGCGCCGCCTGAATATCCTCCCGCACCTCCCGGGAGTAGGAGCGATACGCCAAAACCGTCAATAGCGGTCGGATACGCTGTCCTCCAACGATCAACATATGTTTGGCTAATTTCTCTGTTTCGTCATTAGCGTGAAAAAAGTCCTGCAAGGTAAAATCAGTAAAATAATCCTGCACTTGATCCCTTAAAAGCGAGACAGACAATGGTTGTTTCTCCGGATTTTGATACATCATGTGCATTTCTTCAAACAACCAGCCATAATCAACATTGGTGTTTTCGCAACCGTCGTACAATAGTGGGAGACCCATCACCGGAACAGCTGCGCGTGATACTGACTCGAACGACCGCTGAAGCACCGGCATGCAACTGACGCCGATCACCGCATCAATCGCCCCTTCTTCCACCAAACCAACTGCCACTGTTGTTCCTTCGGCTACTAACGTTGTATAACCCAATGCTTCCGCCTTCTTCAGGACACTATCAATCTGGCAATCTTTGCAACCGGCACAAATCAAACCCAGCGAATCCATTTTCCCCTCGCAGGTTTGGGTATTCTTCAAGCATTGTGGTAAAAGCAACAAGCGACGTTCAAAAGGCGTTGCGGCAATCACATCGCGCCAAATTTCATTACCGCACAATACAATTGTAAAATCCAGATAATCCTGCTCCATACCAAGCTTCTGGAGCACTTCATTGCCCAGTTTTTCCATTTCTTCAAAATTGGCTGGCGGAAGTATTTTCTTCTGAACAACCAGTGCATGTGCCTCCTGGCGAAGCTGGTTGCGAAGCCTCATATCTTTGGGAACTTTTAACAGTCGTTGTGTCTTGATCATGATAATTATCCGTAGGCACCTAATCCAAAGAAGGCACGTTTTTTAGCAAATTTATAGATTCGGTTTTTCTCAGGTATCGGCATCCCCGATCCATGGCTGGAAACTTTCTGCATGGCCCGCAATCGTTCAACTTCATTGTCACGCCCAGAGGTATCCAAAGCTCCATGCCTCTCCACGAAATCAACCAACCACTGCGGATCCTCCATTAAAATGCAGCCCGAAGTTTTTGCAGGAATGGCAGTTTTCAATTCATGCAGAAAAGCTGATGATCGGTAAATTTCGGCCAATGGTTTGTCTCCCACCCGGTCTGTTGCAAATTGAATGACCGGGCACGGCTCAATATAGCCTGAGGCATTGATATGATGGCTCAATCCAGAAGCTGCCGGACAAAGCCCATTGCCCTCGCCATCCCAATAGGCATCGATAATTGCGATTTTATATTTAGCGCGCGCCTCAACCATATAAGTACGCAGTTTTTCTATTTCTTCAACTGAGAGGCTCAGCTCGACGGTGGCATGCTCGCCAACAGGCCGATAAATGTAAAACCACAGGTACAGCACCCCTTTTTGAATAAGCGACTGAATAAAATCGGGCGACAGCGCCAAATCCAGGTTCGACTTACAAACACTCATCGCCACTCCAGTGACCAACCCCGCCTGAGTGGCGTGGTCGATCGCCTCCAACGTACGCTGATAAACTTGTTTGCCCCCTCGTCGCACGTCGGCTACTTGTTCGTCACCTTCAAAACTGATCAATGGCGAAACATTGCCACATTGCCGCAATTTTTCAGCAACCTCCGGACTCAATAAAGTTCCGTTTGTGAATAGTTGGAAATAGCAATCCGAATGTTTCCTAAAAACATCGAACAGTGGTTTGTACATGAGTGGCTCTCCTCCGAGAATGCCAAAAAAGTAAGATCTCTGAGCCTTTGTTTCTGTAATGATCTGATCCAACTGCTCCGGGGAAAGCTGACTGTACCGCTTCTTCCCGGTCACCCAACAGCCCTGACACGTAAGGTTGCAATTATCCGTCACCGAAATAAAATGGAATGCCGGAAAAAACGCTCCCTTTTTCAATCGTTTTTGGAAACGGCTAAATCCGAGTGCTCCTTTTATTCCCAAGTTGTAAATAAACTTATAAAGACACCGCCTATCGGTTTTAAAAAGCAATTGTTTTAACATGCTAATCGGTTTTGCGAATACTATTTTTAAATTCCTCCAATGCCTTTCGCCGCTCGTCTTCTGCCACCTGCATCACATTGGGTTTGAAGATGTTTTTTCGTTGCTGATTACGCTCATTCAGCATGACAAACAAACTCCCGTCATTTCCGGGACGAGAGCAATTTTTCGCCAGTGGCTCAGCACCCGCCAATACGGTATTCTCAGCCAACCTCGGGAACATAATGGCTGAGGTTGGACAGGTTCGTCCACAAGCCGGACAACTGTTTTTACATGCCAGCGGGTCAACCACTTTCAGGCTCTTTTTATTGAATGAATAAACGCCAAACAAGCAGAACCGGGCACACTTTCCACAAAACGTACAGCGAGATTCATCAATCACCGGGAACCAGGCCGGCACATCCAATTGACTGGCCTGAATCGAATACTGCGTCTCCCCTTCCGGCAGGTTGTAGCCCTCTTTTAATTTTGAAAGAATATTATCTGCTGAAAGTTCTTTAAAATTAAGCACCTCAAAATCGCCAAAATCAACACCGGCCTGTCGCAACATATTTTTCACGGCCCGTGGATAACAGGCAACAAATACTTTCCGGGCATAGCTGTCTCCAATTTCTTGCAGTACATCAGCCTCATGAACCGACAAAGCACACAGATCACGCAGCTCAATCACATCAGCTTTCAACGTCTGAAAAGTTTGTGCTAATTGGTCTAATCTTGCATCGGGAATAATTCCAGCCCCACACCGACAAAAAAGGATACATGTATCTGCTATCATCCTATTATTCAATTCGTATCAACAAGTTACATCCAGTATTTTTTCTGGATAGTAAATCTACATTTCTGCCATTTCATTCGCAAGGTTTTTAATGCCTGTTGATCGATTGTTCACTTAAAACAGAATCATTAAAAATTACTCCTCATATGAAATTTGCAGAATTGCAGATTCAACTTCCGTAATTTTGCATAAAAAAGAGAATCAACTAAAAATCACCAGTCATGAAAAACCTCGACAAAGACCGCATCAAACAAATCATTGCAACACGCAAAAAAGCAAATTCATTTTATCAGAAAAATTCAAACGTGTACCGTTCCTACTTGGAGATGGAACAAAACACTTACAAAGACGGTGCACTCAGTAAACAGCACAAAGAGCTAATCGCCATCGGTATTTCGGTGGTCATCAATTGTGAATCGTGCATGGAATGGCACATCAAACAGGCGCTTGATGATGGAGTAAGCCAAAATGAAATCATTGAGGCCATTGAAGTGGGCATTGAAATGAGTGGTGGTCCCGGAACAGCGTCAGCTCGTTTTGCAATGAATGTACTTGACTATTATTCCAAAGAAACAAATTCACATTAATCAAGTGACTTTGATTTTTTCAATTTCAAGGTAGGGTAAATCCAATTTCATTCGGTTAAAGCACATCATATGAATAGACAAACACTCAAAAAAACCGAATGATATGAAAAATTTAGTTGGATTACTCTTTATGGTAGTGGTCGTATTGACGGCATGTAATCAGGAAAAATTTGACGCGCCTCAAGCCATACAAACAGAAACATTAACAACAAAATCAGCACAAATTGTCTTGAATGATATGACCAGTGAACAAGCAGTTTCGGAAGTTGAATACGAATCAGATTTCTATTTCAGGGTATCAGGAGTGTTGTCACAACAATTTTTGGGCAGACAAAAATGGGGATGGCATTCAGGCCTTCGTTATAAAATGGGACAATGCCCAACTGTCTCTATTGACAGTGAAGATACCGGTTACCCAAAGACAATCACCTTGGATTATGGGGACAGCACGGTACTGAGAAACGGGGTGGTGTTGAGTGGCATGATTGAAATTTATATTTCGACAACGCCGAATACCGATGGTTTTGAAAAGACAGTAAGCTTTGACAATTTCGGTGTTGACTCAGTCAGCATCAGTGGTGAAATGAGCATGATTTATACCGGTGACAACCAAACATCGAGTATCCACACAACTTCCAGCAACCTGACAATCACCCTTCCAGATGGTTCCGTTGTTACGCGCAGTGGAGAACGTGTTCGCGAATGGCTATCGGGTTTGGACACGCCGCTGGATCAATCAGACGACACGATCCAAGTGACCGGCTATGCACAAATCACAACTGACACCACTTCTTATAAAATGGAAGTATCTATACCGCTCATCAAGGTTGGTGACTGTAGGCATTTCATTTCCGGAGTTATTGATTACAGCACGAATGGGACTGTTTTTGCCTTGGTTGACTATGGCGATGGAACCTGTGATGAACTCGCCTACCTGACCCAAAATGGTGAAACAGTTGAAATTAACTTAAGTGGTCAATCACCGAAAATGCAAAATCATCATGGAAGCATGGGATCAAATGGGAACCAAGGTATGAATGGGCAACAACAAGGCAGTACAAACCAACAAGGCCAGGGACAAATGGGCAATAGCATGTCAAACGGTCAACAAGGACAACAACAAAATAATATGGGCGGTCAACAAGGTAACCAAGGCCAGATGGGAAATGGTGGAAACAGAATGGGCCGTGGAGGCAATAATGGTTGAAATCTAAACATTGGAATTTTTTCCTTTACCCAATAAACCATGAACAGCAGGTGATCCGGTCTTTTCCAAAGGCCGGATTTCTTTGTCTGCCAATATATCAAATAAAAAACCCGATAATCGATCGCTGCTGAATCGATCCATTATCCATAACCGGTTGTTCATTTTTAAAATATCTCAACCAAAAGCCCCTGAAAACGTTGTTAAAGAAATAAATAAAAAACTAGAAACATGTATACAGGCTTTTTACATCTACACAATACGCTGCGTTGGCTGATCTTAATAATTGCATTCGTCACATTAATCAAGTACTTTATTGGCTGGTTTAGTCAGAAAAGCTGGCAAAAAGCAGATAATATTTTGGGAATTATTTTTATGTCTGCCATGGACTTGCAACTACTGGTCGGATTGGTGCTCTATTTCTTTTTGAGTCCGATTACCCACACCGCTTTCCAAAATATTGGCGAGGCTATGAAAAACGCTGATCTGCGCTTTTACCTCGTGGAGCATGTATTCATGATGCTAATTGCTATAGCCTTGGTTCACGTTGGGCGGAGCCGTTCCAAAAAAGCACTCCTGTCACGGCGCAAATACGGACTTGCACTGCTGTATTACGGTGTTGCCTACATTATTATTTTATCGGCCATCCCATGGGGACGGGTGATCATGTAATGAACAGGTTCCTGGCCATATTACGAGGTATCAACGTCGGCGGGAAAAACAAAATCAAGATGGCTGATCTGGTGGGTAAATTGCGGGGGTTGAATTTGCAAAACCTGCATACCTACATCCAAAGTGGCAACCTTATTTTTGACCATCCGGATGCATCAACAACTGATTTAGCCGGTCAGATTTCAAATCAAATTAAAAGCGTCTATGGTTTTGATGTTCCAGTGATTGTTTTGTCTCAAAAGGAATGGCAACAAATCATTGCTAATAATCTGTTTGCAAAGGACGGTTCGAACGATGTAAAAAGTCTGTATGTTACGTTCCTGGCAGAAGCTCCAAAAGAAGAAAATTATCAAACGTTGGAACGCTATTTGGATCCTCCAAATGAATTTTTTCTTGATGGAAAAGCGGTCTACCTGTTTTGCCCCAATGGTTATTCCAAAACCAAAATGGGTAACCAGTTTTTCGAACGAAAGCTGCAGGTAACAGCAACAACACGGAACTGGAAAACGACTTTGAAATTAGCAGAACTGGCAGCTCAGTAAAATTCACAAATTAAATCTTCAGGCGTTTGATCAAGTCGTAAATATCAAAGCGAAGTTTGGTTTTTCGCTTTCCGTTGCTGTTTGCATTTCCAACATCCTGCCTGAAACCGCTGTAAATTTCATTGATGATGTGCTGGTACTTTTTGTGCACAAAGTTACGTCTCAACTTCAAGGTGGGTGACAACTCGCCACTTTGCTGGCTCCATTCTTCGCAAACCAGCCGGAAACGCTTGATTTCCTCATGCTGTCCCAAAGTTTTGTTGCAGGCTGATACTTCCTTAAGATACTGCGAAACGACGTGCTTTTTCTGGACTAGCTCTTCATTGTCGCGATAGTGAATTTTGTGTTCCGAGCACCAGTCATGCAGGTATTCAAAATTCGGAGAAATCAAGGCACTTGCGAACTTCTCATTTTCACCAATCACCATAGCCTGTTCAATGAAGAATGACTCTTTCAGTTTGTTTTCAATCATCTGTGGAGCAATGTATTTCCCGCCCGACATTTTAAACATTTCCTTCTTCCGATCGGTAATTTTCAGGTATTTTCCTTCGTCCAGGTGACCAATATCACCGGTATGAAACCAGCCCTCCTCGTCAATTACCTTAGCGGTCAAATCAGGTGCTTTGTAATAGCCCTTCATCACCGATGGCCCCTTGCAAAGGATCTCACCATCATCAGCAATCATCACTTTTACATTGCCGAGAATTTGGCCTACCGTACCAATCTTCATTTTATTGGTCGTCGGATTATTCACCGCAATTACCGGCGATGTTTCTGTCAGCCCGTAGCCTTCCAGGGTTGGCATTCCAGCCATGCCCAAAACGCGTGCAATTCGTGGCTGAAGTGCCGCGCCACCTGACACAATATAAACGATATTGCCGCCCAGTGCCTCGCGCCACTTGGAATACACCAGCTTATCGGCAATCTTAATTTTTAGTTTGAGATAGGGATTGAATTTCTTGTGATATTCAAAATGACGGGTAAGGTTGAGCGCCCAAAAATAAACGGACTTCTTCACGCCTGTCAACTCATTTCCTTTTGAAACAAAACCATCGTAAATACGCTCCAGCAAACGCGGAACGGAGTTGAACATGTGTGGTTTGATCTCGCGAATAGCGCTCACAATTTGCCCCAAATTGCCCACGTAGTAAATGCCCATTCCTTTGTATTGAAAATGGTAGTTGACACTTCGCTCATAAACATGACACAACGGTAGGAAACTGATCACATGGTGATCTTTCCCCAAATGATGCATTGTAGCATGTTCGGTGAAATTTGAAACCAAATTTTCCTGCGTCAACATCACACCTTTGGGAACTCCTGTAGTTCCAGATGTATAAATCAGTGTAGCCAGATCGCCCGGTGTGATGGAAGCTTTAATGGTTTCCAATTGTTCGCCCAATTTTTCTTGATTGTTCCGCCCCAATTCCAGAATCTCGTTATAATGAGGACAACCGTCAACTTCTTCGAACGAATAAATGGCCTTGACAGATGGCGTTTCAGCAACAATAGGCTGTAGTTTTGCATACAGCTTTTTGTCTCCAACAATCAGGTACTTGACCTCAGCGTGCCCCAGAATATAACGGTATTCTTCCTCGCCAATGGTTGGATAAATGGGAACATGCACCATGCCGGCCATCGCCAACCCCATGTCCACGAAGTTCCACTCCGGACGATTCGTCGTAACTGTGGCAACTTTGTCCTCGCGTTGAAGTCCCAAAGCCAACACGCCAATTGCAAAATCATGTGCTTTTTGTTTGTATTCGGATGTTGAATAGGTGTACCACTTTCCATCCTTCTTTCCACCCAATGCATCCTTTCGTGGATAGTTTTTTTCACAAAAATCCAGAATATCAAAGGTTCGTTTCACGCTCCCTTCCATATCAAATCGTTTAGTTAAATCCCTGTCAACTAAACAAAGATAGCATTTCAAGTGAATGCGAAAATTGACAAATCTTCAAACTGAAAAGCAACAATTCTATTTAGAACCGTTCAAAACAAATTAGATCGTACTGATAGACTGATTGTTGCATTTTTGAAATTCGACTTTCCGAACCTACGATTCGATTAGCTGATTATCATCGTACTTTTTATGCTTGAAATATGCCCAGATAATCAGGATAAAAATAACTCCTGCAGCAACAAACACGGACCAGTGAATTCCAGAGACGCTGCCCTTTCCATAGGAGTGCATGCCCGAAAGGAAGTAGTTCACCCCAAAATAGGTCATCAAAATAGAAGTGAAACCAACAACGGTAGCAACGCTGTAGGTGTATCGCCCTTTCAATGATGGAATCAATCGCATGTGAACGATAAATGCATAAATCACTGCAGAGATCAAGGCCCAGGTTTCTTTGGGATCCCAGCCCCAGTATCGGCCCCAGCTTTCGTTGGCCCACACTCCACCAAGGAAAGTACCAATCGTCAACATGTACAAACCAACTGTGGCAGCCAACTCACTAATCGTCGTCATTTGATCGATGAAATGCTCCACCGTTTTCCGGTTTTCATCTTTCATGATGATGTACAAAATCAGGACTAAAACTCCCACGAAGGCACTCAATCCAATGAAACCGTAACTCGCTGTAATCACTGCTACGTGAATCAGCAACCAGTATGATTTCAACACTGGAACAAGGTGTGTTATTGAGGGGTTCATCCAGCTTAGGTGAGCCACAAAAAGGGTGATTCCACTGAGGAAAGCGCCCATACCCAGCACCATCGGGTATTTCCGGCCAAAAATAAAACCAGACAGCATGATTGCCCATGCGACGTAAACCATCGACTCGTAGCCATTACTCCACGGTGCATGTCCCGCAATGTACCATCGCAGAATTAGTCCAGAGGTGTGCACTAAAAATCCAAGCAAAATCAATCCCGTGAATCCATATCGTATCAATTTGCTGACCGGCCTTTGTCGGAAAATATTGATGAATAGAATTAGCAACAGCGTGAAGCCCATCAGCAAGTACCAGGGGAAAACCCGTTTGAATGGCTGAAATTTATTGTAGAACATTTCGATGGATTTCTTTTGCTCTGATGGTAAAATTTGAGCCCCAAACTTTTGCTGAACCGTGGAAATGGTAGCCATGATTTGGCGCGGTTTGATTTCGCTTCCCGGCTTCAGTGACTCAGCCAATAAGTTGAAACAGCGGTTCACAAACAACGAATCAGTGGTCGGATAATCGGTCGGCGAGCTGCCTACAGACCACCATGGTTTTGTAGTGTTTGTAGCCGGGAAAAAGGTGAACAAACTACCTTTGAAAATCATGAAACAAATGTTGATTCGTTCATCCAGATCGATGTAGCCTTTGTCTGTCATGTTGCGCAATGCGGGTGCTTTGGCATAAGCAGTTTTCACTTTGTCTGCAATTCGATACTGGCCATTTTCATCAAACAGGTCCATCACTTTTGCATACTTGGTTGTGATACCCAATGCCGCTGCAATTTTCGGATCAACTTTCAAGAATGGAACCGACCGCCACTTTTCCGGGTGCAGGTTCATGCTCAACACTACTTCGTCAGCCGACATACCGTTCAACGACGACTTCCGGCTCAGCTTGCGCAAAACTTCATTCGACAGGGTGTTCATCGGCTCAATCCGGCCATCGCGTTTATGCACCCATAATTCGGAGAAGTCCTGTACCAACTGGTTGTCGAGCGTTGGAATAACTTTCGAATCCTGAGCCTTCGCCTGGGCTGCAGATCCAACCAGCAGTACCCCAAAAACCAAGATTGCAATGGTCGACTTACTAATTTCTTTGAGGTGACGGACTTTATATTGAAAATAAGAATTC
Source organism: Sunxiuqinia sp. (assembly GCA_035266925.1). Classification (GTDB taxonomy): domain Bacteria; phylum Bacteroidota; class Bacteroidia; order Bacteroidales; family Prolixibacteraceae; genus Sunxiuqinia. The sequence goes on from DATFMO010000302.1 coordinate 18,086, forward strand.
TTGTTAAACAATGAGGCAAACATCCCGATGGCCAACAGCAAATAGCCGAAATAAGTGATTGAAGTTCCCCAAAAATCTTTGTTCACACTTAGCACAGTACCCAGTTCATCTTGGTCATACGATGACTGGTAAAAACGATAACCTCGATAATTCAAGGTATTATTCATAAATATCCGAACATCGCGCTGCACATTCTTTTCGGGATCGACCAACGTAATTTCGCTCGCAAATGATGACGGGCTCATTGACCCAACGTATCGTTCCAATTGGAAATCGCGCAACTTTAAGCTGAACGGCAGATAAATGGGACTTGATCCATAAATCAGCTTAACAGGTGTATTTCCAACCATATAGGTTGTGGCATCACCAATTTGGCCAGCCTTCCCAAACACATTGATGGTGGCTTTTTTCTGCCCGTCAGAAACCTGAACGATCACCGCATCTTCATTCGACTTTCCACTTTCGTCTTTAGCAACCTGCACCACCGCACTCGGATAAAATTTCTTTATCAACATCAAGTAATTATCAAACGCATACAGGTGCATTGTTTGTACTTCAGTTCGACTGCCAGCTTTTAACTGAACCGGCGTTCCGCCAGTCATCGAGCGAATCTCCATGGGACGATCAGTCACGATGTATAGTTTGTCACTATCCTGTTCGAATCGAATATTTGAACTGTCATCAAACCCGATTGACGCTGGCCCCATATCAACGGCTTGCCCCTTGGTAAATGTAAAACTTTGCATGCCACGTCCGGCAGAAACAACAAAGTCAACAATTGGCTGGCCAGCATTACTTTCAACAGGTTTCCGAACGGCCCCCTCGATAAAACCGACCGACTTAAAATCGACGGACTTGCCTTCAATCTTCAGTTTCTTGTCAAATTGATGGGTACTCAATTCTGAAAAAAGCACTCTCTTTTCTTTCTTCTGACCATCAGCTTCAACCGAAAAATACGAATCAGACGAAACGATAAAGTTGGAGCTGTTTCCCTCCCGAATATGCATCACACCTTCGTAACTGATAAAGCGGGTGATAGCTGCTCCAATGACGATCACGATGAAGGCAAGGTGAAAAAGGCCCATGGTGAACTTTTTCTTTGTGTATTGCCGATAACGCACATAATTGTAGAGCAGGTTAATTCCCATCAATAGAAATAACACTTCAAACCAAGTCGCATTGTAAACCAGCGCTTTGGCTGCCGGCGTTCCATAACTGCTTTCGATAAACGTGGCAACAGCCATTGAGAATGCAAAAACCAATAAAAGGAAGCCCATAAAAGAAGTGGAAACCAGAAAACTGAATATTTTCTTCATTGAAAGTGCCTTTTGTTAAAATTAACGTTTAAAATAAGACTTTTATTCAGGATCTAAAAATTGCTGAAATAAACGCTACATTCACTAACGTGCCTTAACTTTGTTAAGTTTATTGAACGAAAGATTTTAACCAAATCTTAAGTTTTTCATATGCGCTATTTGATTCGAATAAAAGGATGCTTAAATCTACAAAAATGACTGGTTAGAAACGGGGTTGTTCGTTCTAAATAGTGATTTTCATTCAAACCATTAACAAACTTTACCAGTAGAGCCATATTAAAAGCGAACTAATTTTAAATATCGATTGGGCATGTAGTCAACATCCACATCTCCGACAATCCCGTTTATTCGCTCGTTGTTGGTGAATTGCCAAATCGAAATCACAGGATCAACTGGTTGAACAGCGTCTCCCTTTAAGTTCGGGACGCCATGGAGAAGTTCGTTGAAGTTCATGTTCTACTGATCACATTGGCTCCGGTAGCCATGTCTCAGATAGAAAAAGCCAAACTCACCGCCAATTTTGAAATGCAGATTGTGGATGGCGAACTTCAGCTTAATTTCACAGATCGATCGCGGAGTGGCAATGGTAGGAAATCAAAAACATCGCATGGAAAACTGGAAATTACAATCACACCACAAGAATCATCGAAAGGCTTAAAACAACTGATCGAAGGTTACGAGAACGCTTTAAAAAGTCAGATTCCGAGTTAGTTGAGCTTATGACTCACCACGATCTACATCGCGTTCAGAATTCAATGTAATGTATAATATTTCACGATTTGAAACAAAAAAGTTGTATTTGTGGTACAAAAGACAAAATCAACTTTAAAAATTTGAAAACATGAAAAAAAACATGGGAATGGCAGACCGAATCATCCGGGCTCTAATTGCAGTAATTATTGGCATCCTCTATTTAAGGGGTGACATATCCGGGACTGTAGGAATCGTATTATTAGTTGTTGGTTGTGTTTTATTGCTTACTAGTGTATTGAGTTTTTGCCCATTGTATTTGCCATTCAAATTGAAGACAACCCCAAAAGAGGCTTAACATCTGACGTTGACTATTTCAATAAAACAAAAATCCATCCGACAATTGCCGGATGGATTTTTTCGTTATCTGAATTTTTGTAATTTCTTTTACAAAGGAAGGACGTTTTTCCCAAAAACTTCATTGAGCACTTGTGCCAGCCCTGCATAAATGGCGGATCCACCACACAAAATTCCTTCATAGCCAGCAAAATGTTTGATACCGACGTTGCCGGTGTAATCACCCAGAGCCAGTAAGAAGAACAACAAGGTTAAGGTTGAAAAGACCACTTGCAAAGCACGGTTCAATTTCAAGGTACCGATAAACAACACGCCCGTAAAAATTCCCCACATGATTAGATAGGCAACCATCCCGCCTTCCTGTGGCCCGTCAGACCAGCCTAATTTTGGAAGAACGATCAAGGCCACCAAAGTCATCCAGAAAAAACCATAGGAGGTAAATGCAACGGTTCCAAAAGTGTTTCCTTTTTTCCACTCCATAATGCCCGCGATGACCTGCGCCATACCACCATAAAAAATTCCCATTCCGAGAATCATAGAGCCCAGCGTAAAAAATCCGGCATTATGAAAGTTCAGTAGAACGGTTGTCATTCCAAATCCCATTAGCCCAAGCGGAGCAGGGTTGGCAGTTAAGTCCTTAGATACAGTTACGGTCGCTTCTTTTTTTGTCTGTTCCATTTCTTCGTTCATTTTAATTCAAATTCATTTAGATTTTTCTATTGGATTGTTTTCTTAGATACTGTGAAATGATCATGCATGAAAGAGTTTGTGATGCAGAAACCGGGGAAGGTAAAACTATTTTGAAGATCAGCATGATTTAACTTATTAATTAGCGGACAAAAAGATACAAATATTTTACTAATCACCGACCAATTTTCAAGTTCGAAAATCAAATTCTGGCTTCCTTGAGAAAAAAACAATAAATTTAAAAGGAATCAAAGAAGGCAAACGATGAAGTACCACGAAGACAATGACGAACTAATTACCATTTTTGCCGGCAGCCCGGTCGATGCGGAAATGGTGAACCATCTACTGCAAGACAATGACATTGAGGCACTTATGAAAAACCAATTGATGGGAACGCTCGCTCCATGGCAAGTCACGGCTGGCGGGCATGCTCCTGTGGAAGTTGTGATTCATGAACGAGACGCCGGGAAAGCGAAAAGTTTAATTGAAGAGTTCCACAAACAGTCTTGAGTGTTTTGACATAAGACCTCGAAAGAAGAGATCCTGAAATGAATTCAGAATGACAAATATCTCTTTGTTGTGCTTTTGTATTTGAGCCGACAAAATCCTATCCAACAAACGACTTTGCTTTTTCAATAGCTGCTTCAATACCGGCCACATCTTTTCCGCCTGCTGTTGCATAAAATGGTTGACCACCGCCGCCTCCTTTCATTTCCTTGGCAGCTTCTCGGATAATTTGCCCGGCATTCAGCCCTTTTTCTTTCACCAGGTTGTCGGCAATCATGATGCTCAAACTCGGTTTGCCCTTTATTTCAGCGCCGAGTACAAGGAACAGGTTTTCCACCTCCCCTTTCAGTTGGAAAGCCAAATCTTTAATGGCCTGCGGTGAATCCAAATCTACCTTTTCAGCAATCATGTTCACGCCATCCAACGACTTGATTTTCTTCTTCAGTTCATCTTTCACACCTGCAGCAGCTTGCTTTTCAAATGCCTCCAGTTGCTTTTTCAGTGCAGCATTTTCTTCCATTAAATCCTCTGCTGACTTTTTCAGGTTCTTGGTGTTATTGAACAACTGACGAACTTCCTGCAATTCATCCAGATTTTTGAGGATGAAGTGCTCCGCTTTGTCAGCTGTGATGGCCTCGATACGACGAACACCAGCCGAAATGGCACTTTCCGAGGTGATGACAAACTGGCCAATCTGACCGGTTGCCGGAACATGTGTTCCACCACAAAGCTCGATAGAATCACCAAACTTAATGACGCGTACCGTATCGCCATATTTTTCACCAAACAAAGCTATGGCTCCCATTTCCTGCGCCTCGGCAAATGGGATATCTTGCTTTTCTTCTTGCTTGAAGTTTTGGCGAATCAACTCATTCACACGTGCTTGGATGCGATCCAGTTCTTCTTTGCTCACCTTTTGAAAATGTGAGAAGTCAAATCGCAAGTGATCAGCATTCACCAACGATCCTTTTTGCTCCACATGGGTACCTAAAACTTCCCGCAGTGCCTGATCCAACAAGTGTGTTGCCGTGTGGTTGTTGGCAGTCAACTTACGTTTGTGGTTATTCACCACGGCGTTGAAAGTTGTGGTTGGATCTTTCGGCAATTCTTTGGCAATGTGAACAATCAAGTTATTTTCCTTCTGCGTATCAATGATGCTGATTTTCTCACCGTTCACTTCAATGTAACCGGTATCGCCGACCTGTCCTCCGGATTCGCCATAAAATGGTGTTTGGTCAAAAACCAGGTGATAAAATTCTTTCCCTTTTTGCTTGACTTTCCGGTATCTTGCAATTTCAATCTCAGCCTCCAGGGTCGTGTAGCCAAGAAATTTAACTTCATCGATCATTTTCAATTCCACCCAATCACTGGTTTCCTGGGCAGCAGCATTTCGTGACCGACTTTTCTGCTTCTCCATTTCAGCGTCGAACGCTGCACGATTCACTGTCAATCCATTTTCACGCAGAATCAACTCCGTGAGGTCTAGAGGAAACCCAAAGGTATCGTATAATTCAAAAGCATTTTTCCCTGCAACTTCTGTTTTACCAGCTTTATTAGCTTCGGTCATTTCTTCTTCCAGCAATTTGATACCGGTGTCTAACGTCCGTAGAAAGCTTTCTTCTTCTTCCTTGATCACTTTCTCAATCAGCACCTGTTGCGATTTCAAATCGGGGAAGGCATCGCCCATATTTTCGTTCAGCGTTTCTACCAACTGGTAAATAAATGGTTCACGGAATTCCAGAAAAGTGTATCCATAACGCACCGCACGACGCAAAATCCGACGAATCACATAACCGGCTTTGTTGTTCGATGGCAACTGCCCATCGGCAATGGCAAACGCAATAGCCCGCAAATGGTCAGACACCACGCGCATGGCGATATCAACTTTTTCGTCATCACCATATTTTTTTCCACAAAGCTGTCCTAACTTGCCAATCACCGTCTGGAAAACATCCGTATCGTAATTGGATTTTTTGCCTTGCAACACCATGCACAGACGCTCAAACCCCATCCCTGTATCGACATGTTTCGCCGGCAATTCTTCCAAACTACTATCCGCTTTTCGGTTAAACTGAATGAACACCAGGTTCCAGATTTCAATCACTTGCGGATGATCCTGGTTCACCAGTTCCTGTCCGGGAACTTTGGCACGTTCATCGTCGTCTCGTAAATCCACATGAATCTCAGAACACGGGCCACACGGTCCAGTATCTCCCATTTCCCAGAAGTTATCTTTTTTGTTTCCATGCAATACCCGATCTTCCGGCAAATGTTTGCGCCAGTACGTTTTGGCTTCTTCATCCAAGCCCAAACCATCATCTAGACTTCCTTCAAAAACGGTTGCATACATCCGGTCGGCAGCAATGCCCATTTTATCATGTAGAAATTCCCAGGCCCAGTTGATGGCATCTTCTTTGAAATAGTCGCCAAATGACCAGTTTCCGAGCATCTCAAACATGGTATGATGATAAGTATCGTGCCCCACTTCTTCCAAATCGTTGTGTTTCCCCGACACCCGCAAACATTTCTGCGTATCAGCTACCCGCGCTGATTTAGCCGGCTGATTGCCCAGGAAAATATCTTTGAATTGATTCATCCCTGCGTTGGTAAACATCAAGGTTGGGTCGTTTTTCACAACCATGGGAGCGGAATCAACGATGGTATGCTGCTTTGAACTGAAAAAATCCAGGAAGGCTTTCCTGATTGCTTTGGAATTCATGTGTCTATCGTTCTTTTTTTGTTCTACAATAATTTGTATCGGCTTTGCTTTCCAATGAAACGACTTCAAAATCAACCTAACTTTTCTACGTTTTCATGGCATCAGGCTACGTTTAAAATTTGTTAAAAAGCCCTAATCAACAATTTAATACGACGCTAAAACCAATAATTAATTTACTTTTGCGCTTGTAGTTAATCGGCCTGATTTTTTAGGTCTTGCAAAGTTAGATTAATTACTTAAATTTGTTACATATCAGTATAAGAAATTGGTTTTTTATGGCAAAAGTTAAGTATAAATTCAACCCCGAAACATTAAGTTACGACAAGGTTGAACGGAACTTAAAAACAAACATTAACCGAATTTTACTGTTCTTTTCCGCCAGTTTGGTTTTGGCGGTTATTCTGGTTGTTGTATTCCTGCAGTTTTATGAAACCCCGCAAATGCGCAGCCTGAAGCGGGAAAATCAACGTCTGCTCACCCAATATGAGTTGATGGGTAAAAATTTGGGCAATGTTCAAAAAGTGCTGGATGATCTTCAGCAACGCGACGATAATTTATACCGGGTTGTTTTTGAAGCCGATCCTATTCCCACATCGGTCCGCAAAGCCGGATTTGGTGGGGTAAATAAATATGCACACCTGGAAAGCATGGACAATGCCGACTTGGTGATCAACACGGCTCGCAAGCTCGATGTCGTTTCCAAAGAAGCTTATATTCAATCCAAATCTTACGACGAAGTCTTAAAGCTGGCCAAGAACAAGGAGAAAATGTTGGCAAGCATTCCGGCAATCATGCCCATCTCCAACAGGGATCTGAAAAGGACTGCTTCCGGCTGGGGTTTTCGGATTGATCCTGTTTATAAAATTCGTAAATTCCACTACGGAATGGATTTCAGTGCCCCCATTGGGACCGAAATTTATGCGACAGGTGACGGAGTTGTTAATGAGGTTCGGACAGCACGAGGAGGATTTGGCCGCTGGATTGTTATCGATCACGGCTTTGGCTACGAAACCTTGTATGGTCACATGAGCAAATTCAACGTAAAAGTGGGACAGCATGTCAAACGCGGAAGTGTTATTGGCTTTGTTGGAAACGCCGGAAAATCGACCGGGCCTCACTTGCACTACGAAGTTCACAAAAAGGGAAGAGCTGTTAATCCACAATATTTCTATTTTAAAGACCTGACGCCACAGGAATACGATAAGATGATTGCCATCTCATCCAACATGGGTCAATCTTACGACTAAACAAGCAGGACGTGCCCTACAAAAAGCCCAAAATAGAGAAGATCTATTACTCGATTGGCGAAGTGGCTGACCTATTTCAGGTGAACACTTCAAAAATTCGCTATTGGGAAAATGAATTTGATATTCTAAAACCTCAAAAAAACAAAAAGGGCAACCGCCTGTTTACCAAGGAGGATATTGAAAATATCAAGTTAATCAATCATTTGCTGAATGAGCGTGGCCTGACCTTAAAGGGAGCCAAACAAAAACTCAAAGACAACAAGGAAGAC
>DATFMO010000303.1:0-3026 GCA_035266925.1 Sunxiuqinia sp.
ATATCGTTTCCGCTGTGCTCAAAATTAGCCGGCGTTTTCACCCGTGTGTCACCACGACGGTCAAGGATGTAAGTTTTGTAGTGATCGGCGCAGACAATGAAATCTTTGTTCCCAACGCGGAAATGCTTCACCGGGTTGGTCACGGTTCCGTCAGTGCCTTTAAAAGCCCATCCTTTGACCAATTTGCCTTCCCGGTCGTATGCATAAACTTGGTTGTTCTCGCAGGCAATGAAATAGCGGTAATGACGATTATTGTTGTAATCAAACAGGGCCACCCCGTTAGTTGCGGGTGATCGGAAATTAATGGGAAACCGGGCCACATTGTTTCCATTACGATCAATTAAATACAGTTTGTCTTTCGTATTGAAAAGATATTGTAACTTGCCATTCTGGTAATAATCCACCTGGTAAATTTCACCCATAATTCGTCCGGAAAGCTTGACTTTCCACAAACGAACACCTTCTTTATTAATCAGGTAAAGATTGTTTTTCGTGTCCTGAATAATGACCTCTTTATTTTTCTTGTCCGTATGATTAATGACCAATTGCGGTTTGATAGCCACTGTCGAATCAAGTTTGCTTTGCCAAACCGTTTGTGGCTCTTCCTTTAACACCGGGCTGAATTTCAAATTAATGGTATTTAAAAAATGACCAGAGTTTGCTGCAAACTGCCAGCCCAACGCATGAAATTTGCGAATTGACTGCTCATTTTCAACCAATGCTTTGGCAATGTTTTCGCGGAAGAAATGGTTGCCCAGGTAGAATGCTTTGGACACGTCAACATAGAAATAAAAACTGCAGCGGTTCGACAGGTCGTCGTCGAAATCCTGAAACTGGTTGTCGTTCTCCAAAGTGGAAGACAGCACCAGGTCATGAATGTAATTTTTCATCGCATTCAGGTTGTCGGCAAAAAGCAGGTAGTTGTTGTAAAAACACAAGTAATTGCTTTCAACACCTGCAAATGCTTGCCCAAAAAGAATCTCAGGAACATGTTGAAACGGAAACTTGTAAATGGTAAAAGCCTTGTCTTTCTGAATTTGATAGCTGGTTTCCATATCTTTCAAAGCGGATTTGTTCGACTTGGCATAGTTTTCCAGTAGCGGCATTAACTTTTGACGGGCAATGGAGTTTCCTTTGACTTCAGCTAAAAAGAATCGATTTTGAGTGGGGTCATTTTGGGTGACTGTGCCATATGCAACTGCAAAGTTTTCCTTGGCAATTTCTTTAAATAGCGTCAGAAACGGCACTTTCGTGTACCGGTCAATGTTTTTCAACTTGGTTTCCCGCGAATAATAAAGCCCTTGTTTCTTCAAATAATCTTCATAATCACTGAAAAAGTGATCGAGATTTTCAAGTGAGTAGTTGATGAACAAGCTGGTGTTTGACGAGAGCACGTCTGCAATGTTCGGCCGAATGGGTTTTTGGCGGTCGAAAACATTCAGGTAATTGTTGTTTGAATCGTTTGAAAAACTGTACCCGTTGAGAAGTATTCCGGAGTCTTTGATGTTGGCATCCAGTTCTGTCCAACCAGCATAGCTGCGAACCAGTTGCAAACTTTTGCGGAACGACCATGGAATAGTATGCGAAATAAATAAGGGGAATTGGTCGTGGTTGACGTACACATTAAAGTCGGAATTGGAACTGACGGTATTGTAAAGCGCTTTGAATTGGTGGTCCTCCATCAGGTTGGTAGCCATCATTTGGCGAATAGCCTGTTCAATAAAAATTGAATACCGGCTGAAAAGAAATACACCATCTTTAATTGCAAAGCTGAAGGATGAATCGCCCAATTTGACTTGGTAAATTTCATTGTTGTCGTAATTACGTTTGCTCAATCCGCCTTGTTGGGCGCCTGGCAAACTGTTGAAATAATTGATCAATTCTGTTTTTTCCTTACGATTGTTTACCGTTGACACGTACAAGCAGCCGATATTTGTCTTTCCTTCAATATTGAAAGCCACCAAAACCGGCTTGTCTTGCAGGATTCGGCGCAATTGGTGGTTGTCCTTAAAAGCTGTTTTGATGGACTGAATATCCGAGAAGAATCCGTTGAATTCCTTCATCTGTTTGAGTTCAGCGATCATTGGATTTTCTGTTGTCAGGTGATCCAACAAGTTATCCATCTCGGGAACCTCTATGATTAATGGAGTGCGGAGTGGAACTGCCCGGAAAATATCGTTCCCGGAATAGCTTTTGGACTGATAGACGAAAATGAAATAGATCGCACCAATTAGCACGACGAATGCAATGGCAATTGGAATGAGGAACTTACGCATAGCACGAATTTTCCCCAAAAATACTAAGAATCCAAAGCTGCTACTAAATAAAATCCCCTCGATTTTAAGACAACTTATTAACTATGCACTCTTAATTTCGTACTGCGGTATGTTATTTTTATGGATTAAAGTGCGGAATTTGGCAATGGCAGTTATTTTCGTTGACGCACTTCACTGGAACTAACCAGTTTGTAAAGCTTGTCGGATCGACGGACCACCTGGTCTAGTTTCATGGAGAAACGTTCTCCTTTTTTTGTTTCCTGAACAGCTTGCAAATCCACATGAATTTCCTCCACCCTAGCTTCAACAACGCCGGTTGTCGGGCCGGTGATTAGAATTTCATCCCCAACTTGAAGGTTGCCGGTCTCCATTTTGAACTCAGCCACCTTCAATTTTGAAAAGTAATTCATGCCTTTGCCCAGGTACAACTTGCGTTTGGATGCCACGGATCCGTAATTTTTGCTCCACTCACCCAATCGTTGACCCAAGTAGTAACCATCCCAAAAACCACGGTTGAACACCGTTTGCAAGCGTTCGTCCCAGCCTGCTATTTTTTCGTCAGTAAATTCATCATCGAAATAGGCATCAATCGCTTCCCGGTAACACGCAACCACCGTTTTCACATATTCCGGAGATCGCGCCCGTCCCTCAATTTTCAGGACCGATACGCCGGCGTCCAGCACTTTGTTTAGGAAATGAATGGTTTTCAAATCCTTTGGTGACATGATATATTCGTTATCGATCTCCAGC
>DATFMO010000304.1:0-2981 GCA_035266925.1 Sunxiuqinia sp.
GATTTTTCCCTTTTCATTCGAAATGGACGCTAAAATTCTGGCGACTCCATGTCCAATGTCATCTTTGATAAAAAAATGAATAATCAAAACGGTAATAAAAATACCGATTAATGGAAAAGCCAGTAACCAGTAACTTTCACTAGTAATCTGAAAATGACCAACCAACCTTTCCTCAATAACGTGGATTAAACTTTTTAAAACCAGGGCCGCCAATCCACTGACGATACCAATAAAAAAACTAATCCAATAGAATTTCTTATCACCGGAAAGCTCTTTGATTAGTGAATTCCACTTAATTTGCTCAACGCCTTTCATGTTAACCGTTCTTTATTAGTCGTGTGAAAACTGGGCCATTTCTTTTCTGTAATAAGAAAACACCCGTGCTCTCGAAATAAAACCAATGTATTTACCATTGTCAATAACGGCAAGATTATACCTGTCGCTGGATTCGAATTTCTCGATCACCTGTTCCATGGAATCTTCCGTAGAGATAAAATGCTCCGGAAGATACATCAGATGTTTCAAGTGAACTTTATCGTAAAGTTCCTGCTTGAAGATCAGATGACGAACATCATCCATTTTTACCATCCCTTTGAGAATCCCGTCCTTGTCAACGATTGGGAACAGATCCCGGTGAGCCTTTGAAATAGCGTCAGTTAAATCGCGTAAGGTAGATTCTGGACTAAGTATCCTAAAATTAGTTTCCACAAGTTTTTTCACTTCCATCATGCGAATGACATACAAGTCTTTATCGTGTGTCATCAACTCTTTACGCTTGGCGAGCTGGATGTGATAAACTGAATTTGATGTAAAAGCTTTAACGGTTAGATAGGCGAATGTAGCAGTAACCATCAATGGTACAAACAGTTTGTAACCACCAGAGATGTCGGCTACCAAAAATATACCGGTCAGTGGAGCATGCAAAACTCCGGCCATTAAGCCGGACATACCAATCAGTGCAAAGTTGTTTGGATTCAACTGCTTGATTCCGGTTGAATTTATAAATTGAGCAAATAGCATTCCGGCATTGACTCCTGTAAACAATGTGGGGGCAAAAATACCTCCAATACCGCCGCTACCAAACGTGGTTGATGTGGCCACCACTTTGAATAAAATCACGGCAGCCATTAATATGAGAACAGCCCACATTTGGTCGTTTAATCCATAGAATATCGAATCATTGAACAGGTAGGAAAGATCGCCTTTCAGGCACATGTTAATGGCTTCATACCCTTCGCCATAAAGAGCAGGAAATACAAAAATCAAAACACCCAGAACGGCTCCTCCAACGCCTAATTTGACGCGTTTAGATTTAAAATGATCAAAAACCTTCTCAACTAACAAATACATTTTAGTGAAATAGGCCGAAACCAGCCCGGCAAATATTCCCAATAAAATGTAATATGGTAGATCAGTCAACTCGAAGCTTTCATCAACACTAAAAGGATACAAGACATCCTGTCCCATAAAAAAGTAGGAAGTCAGCACCCCAGTTGCAGAAGCCAAAAGCAACGGCACCAATGAAAAAGTCGTCAGATCGACCATGATGATCTCCACGGCAAACACAATACCCGCGATCGGAGCCTTAAAAATGGCAGACATTGCCCCGGCTGAAGCACAGGCCAACAACAACATTGAATTGCGGTAACTCAAACGTAAGACTTTAGCAAAAAACGATCCATACGATGCACCTGTAACGACCGTCGGGCCCTCCAATCCCACAGAACCACCAAAACCAACGGTGAGCGTGGATGTTATTACAGAGGAAATCATGTTGTGTTCTTTCATCTGTCCCCGTCCAACAGATATACTGTGGAGTACGCTGGGAATTCCATGCCTGACAGGATTGCGAATGATGTATTTGATAACCACCACGGTTAAAAAGATACCGATTGCAGGAAGGATGAAATAGATGTAGTTTTCAACGTTTTGCCCGGTGGTTACAGAATGAATGAGATTTTGAGTCAGCCGAACCAGGTTTTTTATAACAGTTGCCCCAATTCCCGCGACGATACCAACCATCACGCTCAAAACCACTACAAACCGGCGTTCACTCAAGTTCCGTAAACGCCAACGGTGAAAACGAACAATAAACGGTACCTTGTTTTCCATTTACGCGCAAAAGTAATAAAAAGGCGGCCGAAACGTTGTTTGAAACTATTTTTTCTTTTTGAAAATATTTTTGATAGTCTCCCAAATCTTTTTCTTCTTCTGTTTTTTGTCCGGCTCCTGAGCTTTCTCTAACCGCTTCTCTTTACTATTTCCTCCGAACAAACGATCTAAAAATCCATCGTTCTCTCCTTTTTCATATTCTTCGCGGTATGGCGGAAGGTTCAAATCGGACAACAATTTATCATCCAACGGTGTGAATTCGTCATACTGCATGCTTCGGTATCGTGAATCAGCGTATAGTTTGTGGAAAAATTTACCGACAATTGGCAAAGCCATATAGGCTCCCTGACCATAAGTAATGGTCCGGAAATGAATGCCGGGATCTTCGGCTCCAACCCAACAACCAGTGATCAAATCCGGGTCCATACCGACGAACCAACCGTCAGATTGATTTTGTGTGGTTCCTGTTTTGCCGGCGAAGTCGCCCGGAATTTTGTATACCGTTCGAATCGCTCTCCCGGTTCCATCATTGACGACCGATTTCATCATATGGGTCACAATTTGACAATTAACCGGACTAATATCAGTTTGATCGGCCGGAGGAGGATCAAACGATTCAAGCACATTTCCGTTGTTATCTGCAATTGAAACGAGGTAATAAGGTTGCACCCGAAGCCCTTTGTTCAAAATTGTTGCATATGAAAAAAGCAAGTCTCTCAAACTAATCGAAGCCACGCCTAACGCCAGTGAAGGAAAATGCGGAAGATCTGCTTGCATGCCCAATTCCTCAGTGGTTTCAATGACATTGTCTATTCCCGTTTTCATCAAAACATCCACGGCAACCGTATTGAGCGACTGGGCCAAAGCAC
>DATFMO010000305.1:0-13536 GCA_035266925.1 Sunxiuqinia sp.
CAGGGGACCAGGTTCCGTTTTGGTTACAGATGAATCAATTGGGAGTTTTTAATGATTCTGATCAGTTTCAGCAATTATTTTTATTGAACTGGTATGGGGTTCCTCAGAAGCCGAGCGATGACAAACTTCAGTTTTATTACGGTGCCAATGTTTTGGGGCGAATTTCTGAGCATAGCGTTTTTCGATTTAATGAATACTGGGCACGCCTGACCTATAAAAAGTGGTATTTTCATGTTGGAGCCAAAGCAGAACCTGTTTTTGCAGATGGTTTATCACTGACTAATGGCAACTTATTTTTATCGAACAATGCCCGGCCGAACCCGCGAATTGGAGTCGGAACTGATAATTTTAAATTCACTCAAAATGGCTGGTTCAGCCGCTTTTCGTTTGATGCAGAGTACAATGAATATTTGTTGCAGGACAAACGAGTTGATGATGGGGTCCATTTGCACCATAAGCGGTTGGATGTGCATTATACGATAGCACCCAAATGGGTTTTCTCAGCAGGAATAGATCATTGGGTGTTCTGGGGAGGAACAGTTCCCTCAAGAGGCAATCATCCGTCATTTAAAATGCCCGGGCTAAAGGATTATTTCCGCTATATCCTGGGCCGAACGGGGAGTAGCAGTGCTCCGGAAACAGATCAGTTAAACGTGGAAGGGAACCAACTTGGCCAATATCTTTTCTCATTGCAATACAATGGCATGAAATCCAAGTTGAAGATGTATTATGGCCATCTTTGGGAAGATCGTTCCGGTATTCAATTTGAAAATGCACCTGATGGTTTGTGGGGCATTTATTGGAAACGTCTGCAACCTAAACCATTTTTAAAATCAATGGTGGTTGAATATGTGAATACCCGTGACCAAAGCGGCATGTACCACAAGTATACGCCTGATCCAGTTAATCGACCCAATTACCAAATTGGGGAGGGGAGAGATAATTATTTCAATCATGGACTGTATAAATCCGGTTTTGTGAGTTACAATCGTATGATGGGCCTGCCACTTTTTATCCCTCAAATTAATGATCAAGGATTTTCTGATGGTTTTCTAAATACCCGGCTTTGGGGAATTCATGAAGGAATGAATGGTTGGTTGACGAAACAAATTGACTGGAAAACCAAGGTGACTTATTCAAAACATTACGGCTTATATGGACAGGAATATCCTACACCAAAGCAGTTCTTTTCGGCTTCGGGACAAATTGGATACCGAAAAGCTGAAAGTCCTTTTGCAATGGCCATGAAATTGGCCTGGGATCACGGTGCAATTTTGGATAGCGGTTTTGGTGCTGAATTAATCCTGACCTACCAGATTCAGTAGGTATTAATTTTGGTAGATTTGTTGTTCAATCGAACGGTAATTAAATGGATCTTCATGAATAGGCACGCCTGTGGTCAAAATTCGGCGTGTAAGTTGAATTTGTTTGGCCCGGTTTTGCTTGATTTTTTCATTTCGCTTAGCCAGAAACCCGACAATGCCAAAACTAAAACTTAAAAGGATCAGGAAACTGATCGTGCTGCTTAAATAATTTTGGGTCACAATACTCAACGATACAAAAAACAACGTGTATAAAACCAAAAATCCACTTGCCTTTATGTGTTTCATACCCAATTGAATCAACACATGGTGAATGTGATTCATGTCGGGAGAGAAGGGGGATCTTTTCTGGCTTAAACGAATGGTAAACACGCGTAATGTGTCTGTGATTGGTACAATGAGCAGTGCCAAAACAAATGTTGGTGCATGCTTGATTTGGTATGTTTCCTGTGTTAGTTGGTTGACCTGCATGAATTTGATCACCAAAACACCCAGAACGCCCCCAAGTATCAATGAGCCTGTGTCTCCCATAAATATCTTAAATCCACCTCCCCACAAATTAAATCTTAGAAATGCTAGTAAACTTCCAGCTAATGAAAAACTTAATATCGCATAATCCAGTCGTCCGACTTGTAAAAACCAAACACCGAGCAAGCCGGAAGCAACAAACGAAATTCCGGCAGCCAAGCCATCAATACCGTCAATAAGATTAACAGCGTTAATTATTAGAAGCAAGGTTATCATTGAAAGTGGAACGCTTAGCCACACATTAAGGTGATTCAGTAAAAATAAGTTGGACAGATTACTAATTTGTAATTGACCAAGTCCTACGAGAATAATTGTCGCAGCAAATTGAACAACTAGTTTCTTTTTAGCAGATATGACCAGAATGTCATCTTTTAGGCCAATAAAAAATAACAAGATCAAAGCTCCAACGATATAACGGTATTCAGGAAATCTCGCGGTTCCAAGTAAAAGTGATGTGCCGAGGATTAACCCGATAAAAATACCAACTCCGCCAAGTGTGGGAACTACCTTTTTATTTAACCGTCGATGATTGGGTTCATCAAACAGTTTCTTCTCTCGGGAGATTCGCACGATCGTTGGGATACTAATATACGTAATGGCAAAGCTGAGAATTATTGCGAGAATTATATTAATAAGTTGAGTTGTCATGCTGAACATATTTTGTTTCAAAAATACTTCAGTTGAAAATAATTTTACAATTTTTCATGTTATTAAATGTTTATTTTCAATCTGAATTCTGAAAAGTTTCTGAATCATTTGATTTTAAAAGTAGTGAATAGTCTATTTTAAAAATTTGAAAATGAATTTGGTAATGAAAATTGAACGATCGCAATTTCATTGAAATGAAAGTTGTATCTTTCGGTTTTCTTTATAGAAAGGATGAAGATTTTAAAGATCAAGTTTTTCATAGTTTGAAAATTTCATTATTAAACTTTTGATCAATTTCTGTTAGAAAAAATATATTGATATGTTAAAAGTAACGTAAGATAGCATTGATAAATTGTAACTATTTCTTGAAAATATTTTGTAATGAAATTTAAAAGGGAGTATCAATGGCACGCTGTGTACGTGAAATCGCGCGCTGAAAAAAAGGTAGATAAAGAGTTAAATTTTAAAAGGATCAAGACTTACTTGCCATTGGTTGCTGTCAAAAAGCAGTGGAGCGATCGCGTCAAAGTTGTTGAAGAGCCGCTGCTAAGGGGGTACCTATTCGTTCAGGTAAGCAACAAGGAATATGTTGACGTATTACAAACCAGCGGAGCCGTGTCTTACGTTATGTTTTCGGGCAAAGCGGCAACAATTCCTGACAAGCAGATCCAGGCTTTAAAATTGTTTGTAGAGAAAGCCAATTCGAAAATTCATGTAACCAGTGAAACGATTCAAAAAGGACAGCAGGTAAAAGTTATCGCTGGTGTTTTGGCTGGTATGGAAGGGGAGATCACGGAAGTGAGAGGCACTAAACGTATTGTTTTGCGTTTTGAAAATTTAGGCTGTTCGGTATTTGCAGATGTTTCAATGGAATTGGTGGAGCGTGTCGATGCGGTTGGCTAATTAACGGTTGGGATTTTATGCCTTTTCGAAGGATTTTTTGTCGAGATAGCGAAAGAGGATCACACCAAGGAATGCGCCGGTAATATTGGCTAACATGTCCAACATGGAAAAATGTCGGCCAACGTGCATGACTAATTGAATGACTTCCATTGTAAATCCCCAAGCCACAATAAAACCGTAAATATACCAGCGGTTAAACGTTTTGAACTTAAATCCCCAAAGCAACACCAGTGCCATCCCCAAATACATGCTCATATGAATCAATTTGTCTTCTTGTGGGAACAACGGAACATCGGGTAAATCCTTCAATGGAAAAAGAGACAGGGCTGCTACTGTTCCCTGGTAAATCAACATGATGATCAATCGAATGGAAAATGGTACGTTTTTCATATTGGAATATCTACTACTGGAGATGTTTTGTGTTTTACTTGTGTTTGTCAATTTGCCGTTAAAAATAAAGAAATCGATTTGAATAGAAGGCGATTGTTTCTAATTACTAATCTAAATAAAATAGGTTGAAGTTTGTTGCCGTGAATTATCAGCTTTTAGTCTCAGATTGCAGCATTCAAAATTAATCCCTTATTTTCGGGTGATAAAAATTTGGATACATGAAAGCCGTTACGTTAAAAAAAATTAGGGACGAGTTAAAACGATATTCAGCGGAAGACTTACAAAAGCTTTGTGAGCGCCTGGCCAAGTTCAAAAAGGAGAACAAGGAACTGCTGACTTATTTGCTTTTTGAGTCGGAGAACGAGCAAGGCTACATTCAATCGGTGAAAGATGAAATTGATTCAGCTTTCAACAGAATGAACAGAAGCAACACTTACCTGATTAAAAAAAGTCTGCGAAAGATTCTACGCGATACCAATAAATACATTCGGTATTCAGGTATAAAAACGACAGAGCTTGATCTGTTGATTTATTATTGTCGAAAGATCCGCACTTCTCGCATGCCATTATCTCGCAGTTTGGCTTTACGAAATTTATATGCCCGCCAGGTTCAGAAAATTGAAAAAACCTTAAGTAAGTTGCATGAAGACATTCAATTTGACTACGAGGATGATATTCAATTTTTGAAATCGTAAACGAGAGAATGATCAAATAGTCAGAAATAAAAAAGCGAGATTGAAGATTCAATCTCGCTTTTTGCAATTATTAAAATAACGTAATTAATCGTAATTGTGTTCTTCGTCCAATGCGCCACCGCATTCACATTCTTGATGCAAACCTTTCTCGTATTGCTCGAGTGCTCTAAGGCTCATGCCCATCGATGAGAAACCACCGTCGTTAAACAGGTTTTGCATGGTAACACGGCGAGTCAGATCGGAGAACAGAGTGATACAGTAATCAGCACAATCTTCACCAGTTGCATTCCCAAGTGGCGACATGCGGTCTGCAAAGTCGAGCAAACGATCGAAACCTTTTACACCACCACCGGCTGTCGTTACAGTTGGTGATTGTGAAATGGTGTTGATTCGCACGTGACGTTCACGGCCGTAAATATACCCGAAACTGCGACCAATGGATTCCAGCAACGCTTTGGCATCAGCCATGTCGTTGTACCCGTAAAAAGTACGTTGTGCAGCAACATACGAAAGTGCTACAACTGAACCCCATTCATTGATAGCATCCATTTTACGGGCTACCTGCAGGGTTTTGTGAAATGAAATTGCTGAAATGTCTAGCGTTTTTGACAAATAGTTGTAATCGAGGTCACTGTAGTGACGTCCTTTACGAACGTTGGGAGACATACCAATGGAGTGCAAAACGAAATCAATTTTTCCGCCTAAAATTTCCATTGATTTTTTGAAAAGGTTCTCAAGTTCTTCCACGTTTGTGGCATCGGCTCCAATAAGCTCTGCATTGCATTTCTCAGCCAGTTTAGCTGTGTCGCCCATTCGAAGCGCTACTGATGTGTTTGTCAGTGTAAATGTAGCTCCTTCCTCGTGGGCACGTTCAGCTACTTTCCAGGCAATAGAGTCTGAGTTTAATGCACCGAAAATAATTCCTCGTTTACCTTTTAATAAATTATAAGCCATGATTTTAAATTTATGAGTAAAACAACTCTCGTTTAAAATGGTTGTAAAAAAAATCAATCCATAAAAAAGCCGGCAAAAGCCGGCAGTTTTTAAATATTCTCAAGGCTGCTCGCAGGCAACCATCCCTGGTTGCCATCCGCTAGCTCTATTTCTTTCCAGCTGCCCAGTTGGTCCTTGATTTCAACTTTCAACCCTTCATGAATTAAAAATAAATCGGTTCCACTATCGGACGGCGAACTTTTAACGGTCACACTTGGTTGCGTGATGATCGCAAAGTTATGGCTGGTCATCCTGCTTTTCTGCCGGGCGGCAAAGTTAAAACTAAAAATGGAAATGGCTAGAATTAAAATTCCGACCCAAAACGATAGTCGTTTAATGCTGACAGAGCGGGATAGGAAGAAAAACCCGGCCAGAATCAAAGCTAAAATAAACGTGACGACACTGATTTTTGCCCATCCGTCTGTCGAGAATTTATTGGCTAATGCATTCCACCAACGTACAAAAAATACTTTTGGAAGCGGATTAATGTTGTCTACAACGTGTTGGTTGGCCAAATCAAGGTTGAATTGAATATCTTCATCATTGGGAGCCAGTAATTTTGCACGCTCATAGTTTAAAATGGCCTTGGTGTATTTGCCCGTTTTGTAGTAGGCATTACCCAGGTTGTAGTACAATCCTGCTGATTCCTTGTCGCTTTTCAGAATCCCCTCGTAAATGTTAATTGCCTTCTCATATTGTTGTGATGCATATTGCTTATCGGCTTTCACCATCAGGCTGTCTTGTGCATAAGCTGCGATCGAAAAGCATGCGATCAATATGGTAAAAAAGAATGTTTTCATTGCTTCTGGTTTAACGAATTTGTTTATCCAATTTTCCCATCAGTGCAACGGCACGCTGGTAAAGTTCATCTTTGGTTCCTTCCACAGCACTTGGCGCGTAGCGGGCATATTCGCAGGTGTCAACAATCTGGATGAACTCATCGATTGTTTCGGTTTGAACTTTCCGATTGTTCAGGGCTCCTGATGCATTTTCACGGTTCAAATCGGCAACCGGGATACTCAGCTTATCGCTCAGGTAACCCCAGAATGCCTTCAATACTGAATCGTAGAATTCTTCGTCTTTATTTTGTTTCAGGAAGTTTGCCGCATCTTTTAAGCGCCTTCGTGCCATTTTATTGGCTTTTTTATGACGAAGCAGTTGAACGTTGGCGTTCTCCTTAAGCTTTTTGCGATACACGATGGCAAAGATCAGGAACAGCAACAATGATCCAATATAAATAAGGTAGAATGAAAGACTTCCGTAAAACGATGATTCTTTGGAGTGCAGCTTGTATTGGCCTTGTTTGATGTAGCGAATATCTTTTCCAATAAAACGAACATCTTCTTTGGAATAGGCGCTGGTGACTGTTGTATTTTGATCTTCGTTGCCTTTTTCTACATGTATTTTGAATTCTTTGGATTGCTCGTATTTGTATTTCCCGGTTGCCGGATCGAACGAGGCAAATTTGATTGGTGGTATGGTGAAATCGCCGGCATAACGCGGGATGAATAGGTATTCAAACGTCCGGGAGCCACTTAAACCACTGTTAGTGGCTTTTAAATTTTCACTGGTTTTTGGATCGTAAACTTCAAAATCTTTCGGGAAATCGATTTTAGGAGCGTCAATCAGTTTCAAGTTTCCACTCCCTGTGATATCGATTTTTATGGTTGCTGCTTCGTTCGATTTGATTTGATCTTTATTCAGCGAAGCCGAAAATTTCAAGTTGCCGACACCACCGGTGAAACTTGCTGGCTGAGTTGGTAAATCTTTGACATTGACTGTGACCGGAGCGCTGGTGACTTTTGCCCGGACTGTGCGATAATTGTCAAAAAAGTCGTCAAAGAAACTACGCGACTGACGTACTCGTTGACGCACCAGACAGGTGATCTGGAAAGGATCAATCTTAATCTTCCCGGTTTGCTGCGGGAAAAGAATGGTCTTTTTAAGCACACCAACTTGGTAAATTTTATTGTGGTACACTTCGCGGGTGAAGCTAATTTGGTTGGGCACATCTACTTCCTGGGTCCAGAATCCGGCGTATGATGGCAGTGTCACGTCATCAAAGCTGGAGATTGGCACATTGGGCGCCACATAAATTTTCACCGTCGCCATGATTTGTTCGCCTTTGTATACATTGTGTTTGTCAAGGGCAATACGGACAAACAAATCATCTTTGCTGATGTTTCCGGCAGGTGCCGACGACTGTTGCTGTTGTTGCGTTCCCGAAGAATTGCTCTGAGAAGCCTGACCTTTCACAACCTGGATGCTCAAATCATTCGATGTGTAAACTTTTCCATCAACTTTGATTGATCCGGGACGAACGGTAAATGTACCTGTCTTTTTGGCACGCAAAATAAAGATGTATGAAAAGCTGACCGACTGGGTGGTTTTTCCATTGATGATTTGAACACTTGTACTTTGAGAAGTAGAAGGGCCCATCAACACATCGAAATTAGAAAGCTTCGGTAATTGCAGGTCTGATCCTTCCTGGTTCAAATTGAAAGACAAGCGGAATTGTTCGCCTTGTGAGACCACCTTTGGGGCTGACATGGTGAAATGCACATTGTCGGCCCCGGCAAACGCAGCCGGGATGAGCAACAATAGCGATAATATGAGTTTTTTAATCATCGTACCTTTTTATGCTGTGATTAAAATAGTGTTCAAAAATATAAAATAATCAACTACCAATTTTTGTCGATCTGCCGCTGCTGAGCTTTGGCAGCTTTGGCTTTTCGAACCTTCTCCTGAACCTTTTGTTCGTCGTTCTGCAAAGCCTGCAACAACCGTTCCGCGTTTTCCTTCGATATTTTTTGTTTCTGCGGTTGTTGCTGTTGCTTTTTCTGCTGCTGATTCTGGTTCTTATTCTGTTGATTTTTATTCTGATCCTTTTTGTTTTGATCCTGGTTCTTCTTGTTCTGATCCTGATTTTTCTTGTTCTGGTCTTGTTTGTTTTTATTTTGGTCTTTGTTCTTGTCCTTGTTTTTCTTGTTCTGATCTTTGTTCTGCTGTTTCTTCTTTTGTTGCTGTTTCTTCTTTTTCAGATCCATCGCATAGATCAGGTTGTACTTGCTGTCTAAATCCTTTGGATTATTGCGAAGCGCATTTTTATAGGCTTCAATACTTTCGTCCAGTTTATTTTGCATCAATAACGAATTTCCAATGTTGTGGTAAGCTTTAGCCTTCTCAATTTTATCGTTGCTGCTTTTGGCGATATCTTCAAATTTTGTGGTCGCTTGCTTAAATTTCTTTTGCTTATACAACGCATCGCCTAAGTTGAAATTCCATTTCAAATCATCGGGGCGTTTGTCCAGGGCCTTGCGATAGTCAATTTCAGCTTTGTTGAAATTTGCTGTATCGAGGTTCGCGCTATCTTTCATAGCCTGTTCAAACAACTCATTTCCCCGTCGAATGAATTTGCGCTCATTTTGCGCTTGCGCACCGATGGTCAATGCCAACAGGAGTAACAATAGTCCTGAATATGTAATTAGTCTCTTCTTCATCATCCAAATAATTTGATGTTTTTCAAATATTTGTTTTTCCGTTCAAGGAGCACGAAGTCCAACAATAATAAGAATACCGAGAATCCGATGAACCACTGAAACTGATCTTCGTAGTCGGAATAAACCTGTGATTCGATTTCTGCTTCCTGCAACTTGTTAATTTGGTTGAACAAGGTGTTCAAACCCACCTGCGCATTATTGGCCCGTACATACACGCCATTGCCTGCAGCCGCAATTTGTTGTAACATTTTTTCATCGAGTTTGGTCACAACAACGTTGCCACTTTTATCTTTTATATAATCTTTTTGCCCATTCTTATATATGGGGATCGGTCCTCCTTGCGGCAATCCCATACCAACGGTGTATACAGATATTCCTTTCTTTGCAGCGTCTTTGGCAGCGCCAACTGCATCGTCTTCGTGGTTTTCACCATCGGTGATGACGATGATCGCCTTGTTGCCTTTAAATTGAGGGCTGAAAGAAGAAGTTGCCAGATTGATGGCTGCTCCAATCGCTGTTCCCTGGCGAGGGACAATTTTCGTACTCACCGCGTTCAAAAACAGTTTAGCTGAAGAATAATCGGTTGTGATTGGCAATTGGGTGTACGCATCGCCCGCAAAAACAATCAGCCCAATTTTATCGTTGTCAAGCCGGTCGACCAATTGCGAGATCGCTCGCTTGGCGCGCTCCAGCCGGTTGGGTTGAATATCTTCAGCTAACATGGAGTTGGATACATCCAAACAGATGATCAGCTCCACACCTTTGCGTTTTTCTTTTTTCAACTTACTGCCAAACTGCGGCTGAGCCAGCGCCACAATTAACGAACTGATGGCCAGCAGCCAAGTGATAAATTTGAGCACAGGACGTGAATTGCTGACATTAGGCATCAGCTGTTTGACTGCGTCTTTTTGTCCAAAACGTTCCAGCGCTTTTCGGCGACTCCGGCGGGTGATCCAGAACAGTATGATAAGGACTGGAATGATCGCCAAAGCGTATAAAAATTCGATATGTGCAAACCTAAACATTTCCATTTTTCGTCGTCAATTAAGGAATGTTCCTGAAAATTGTTGTTTTTAAAAGCAGGCCAATGATGAGGAAAATTCCTGCCAGCAAGGCAAATAGCTGAAAACGCTCATCTTTCTTGCTGTAATGTTTTACGTCAATTTTTGATTTTTCCAGCTTGTCAATTTCATTATAAATATGAACGAGCTTTTGATTGTCTGTAGCCCGGAAGTAGCGCCCACCAGTGATATCAGCGATTTTTTGCAGCGTGGCCTCGTCAATCTTAACAGGAACATCGCGTATCTGTGTTCCGAATGGCGTTTGAACAGGGTAGGGCGCTGTCCCGATCGTTCCAATCCCGATGGTGTAAACCCGGATACCATATGTTTTCGCTAGCTCGGCTGCTGTCTCCGGAGCAATTTCACCGCGGTTGTTTTCACCGTCAGTCAACAGGATGATGACTTTACTTTTATCCTTGCTGTCTTTCAAACGGGCAACGGCTGTCGCCAACCCATTTCCAATAGCCGTTCCATCTTCAATCATCCCACTGTGCACTTCATTGAACAAGTTGATCAGCACAGCGTGATCCGTTGTTAACGGGCACTGCGTGAAGCTTTCGCCGGAAAAAATGACCAGTCCGATTTTATCATTTGGGCGTCCGGAAATAAATTCAGTAGCCACTTTCTTGGCTGCATCCAGTCGGTTGGGCTGAAAATCGCGCGCCAACATGGAGCTTGAAATATCCAGTGCAATGACAATATCAATTCCTTCGGTGGTGACATCCTGCCAGCTGTTGGATGACTGCGGACGTGCCAAAGCAACAGAAAGCAATCCAATGCCAGCCATCTGCAAGACAAAGGGTGCATGACGCAGGTAATATTTCCAGCCTTTGGAAATCCCTTTGAATCCCATGGTGGTTGAATACCGAATACTTGCCCCGGCTTTTCGATGCTTAAAGATGTACCAGGCAAGCATCGGGATGAGTACCAGCAGCAGGTAAAAAAACTCCGGATTTTTAAATGTAATTCCGCTCATTGTCCTTTTATTTTAACTCAACTTCTTCGCCATCCCGGTCGTCAACTGGTTGGCTTAATTTCTTGTCTTCCTTCTTGGTTTCGTTCACAAAAATGTAGGCATTCATCAAAGTCAGGTTGTGATCGTCAGGCAGCGGATTGTACTTGGCAAATTTTACCAAATCGGAAAGTGTGAGAATTTGGTTGAGATTTTCCATTGATTTTTCCGAAAGCAAATCGTTCCGGTATTTGAATGCCTGCATAGTTTCTTCGGAAGTGTACTCCATCGCTTTAATATCGAAACGATCCTCAATGTATTCACGAAGTGTGTCCGAAACAAGACTGTAGTACAGTTTGATTTCATTCTTCTGCCAGATTTTATCTTCCTTAATTTTGTCCAGTTCCCGCAAAGCAATAATATGCGCCGGCTCTTTTGGTTTTTCAGCCTTGGCAAAAACCGGTTTGTTTTTCCGTCTGCGTTGCAGGTAGTAAAACAGGAAGAAAATCAACGCACCAACAATAATGGCCCCGATGATGTATGGAGAAACTTCTTTCAAGGTAATTGGTGCATCGTAGGGTTGTTTGATGTCAACCGGACCTTTGGTGGTGTCGATCTTCATCCCATGCACAAAAAAGGTAGCGGGCAGCGTTTGAACTGTGTCATACAATTGGTCGTACTTCAACAAAAATTTAAACGGTGGAACCACTTGTTGCCCCGTATCGAATGAAGTAATCGTCAGGTTTTGTATGATTTTAATCTGTTGCTGTTCGGTCAGTTGAAATGTATCCAACGGAGAACGCTTCAAAACTTCAACACCTTTAGCCAGCGAATCTCCAATGGTAGGAAATTCAACATGGACATTCTTCGGTTGATCCAGTTCAAGACGCAAATTAAGCTGATCACCAATCAAAATATTGGTAGAATCGATGGTCGCTTTGGCCTGTATTTTTTGTGCATGAACAATGGTCGCCTGTGTTAAAAACAGGAAGGTGACAATTGCAATGTATTTTAATCCTTTCATCATATTATGCTTTTACCCCTCGCTTTTTAAACAGGGTCATGAGGGATTTGACATAGTCTTCGTTGGTATTGATGTCGGCGAAATCCACACCGCTTTTCTTGAAGGTGGTTGACAGCCTGTTGCTGGTTTCACGCCACCACTTTTCGTACGAATCACGCACCTTTTTACTGTTGCTGTCCACCCAAACATATTCGCCTGTTTCGGCATCTTTCAGCTTGATCATGCCAATTGGCGGCAGTTTGGTTTCCCGCTCGTCATAAATGCGCAGGGCAACAACATCGTGCTTGTTATTGGCGATGGTCAGCGCTTTGTCAAAGTCAGGTTCATTTTGAATGAAGTCTGAAATGATGAAGCTGGTACACCGCTTTTTAATGGCGTTGGTCATGTAACGAATGGCTTCTGTGATATTGGTTCCTTTATTCACCGGCTCGAAATCAATTAGCTCGCGAATAATTCGTAAAATATGCGATTTCCCTTTTTTCGGCGGAATGAATTTCTCAATGGTGTCTGAAAAGAAAATCACACCGATCTTATCATTATTTTGTATGGCTGAAAAGGAAAGGATGGCGGAGATTTCAGTGATCACATTTTTTTTGAATTGTTCAAATGAACCAAAATCCCGGGAACCGCTGACATCAATCAGAAGCATGACGGTCAATTCGCGCTCTTCTTCAAATATTTTGATGTAGGGTTTGTTGTAACGGGCAGTTACATTCCAGTCGATGTTTCGGATGTCGTCACCAAACTGGTACTCGCGAACTTCGCTGAACGCCATACCGCGCCCTTTAAAAGCCGAATGGTACTCACCTGCAAAGATATTGCGGCTCAGCCCCCTCGTCTTTATTTCAATTTTCCTGACCTTTTTTAACAGCTCTGTATGTTCCATCAAGCATTTTTTTCAAAATTGAAATTCCAAATCATAAAACCCAAATTCCGGGATTGAAATTCCAAACGATAAATTCAAAATCCAAAAACTACGTTCTACTTTCTAATTTATTGACGATGGCAGAAAGTATTTTCCTAACTCCTGAAATTCTGAAATTAGTTTTCCCATTTTTTAATCAGACTCCGGATTTGTTCTTTTCATAATCGTTAACCAGTATACAGTTTCTTTCGATTCTTTTCTTGAAATTCTCAATTTCATGAGTTTGTCTTTGTCCCTCAATGACTCATTGGCCTCAATTTAATTTGCACCGATCGATCCTGAAGATCGCACCACTTGTTTGCCATCTTCCCAATTCGAGGTAATCTGTGGTAATTGTTTGACCAATCTTCTCACATCAACAGCAAAATCAAGACTCCTGTTCTCCAAATCATTCATTGATTCGTTTTTGGAATTTGTTTATTGATTTTTGGGATTTTATTTACTAAGGTACTTCAACCGTGTTCAGAATTTCAGTGATGATTTCTTCTGGTGTAATGTTGTTAGCCTCCGCCTCATAGCTCAGTCCAATACGGTGACGCATCACATCCGGGCAAACGGCACGCACATCTTCGGGAACTACGTAACCACGACGTTT
>DATFMO010000306.1:0-3906 GCA_035266925.1 Sunxiuqinia sp.
TGGTTATTTGAAGATCCAATCCAAACCATGCCTTGTGGGTCTTCAGCAAAAGAATTCACCCGACCGAGATCGTTTTGGGAATGTTTCGCACCAATGAAAATAGGTTGCTTATTGCCGTCTTTCAAAATAAAAAAGCCCAACTCGGTGGCAACAAAAACTTCGCCCTTTTTTGTGGTTAAAAGCGCATTGATCGAATGGGCTTGCACGTTTTCGCTTGCCAAATTGATTGCATCAAAACCTGTATTCCCATTCCGTTTAACGCACAATCCTGTCGTTGTTCCGATCCACAAGTTTTTATCATGATCTTCAGAAAGTGAAAGAATCCGGTTACTCAAAAGGCTGTTTGAACGGGACGGATCGTGTTCGAAAACTTTCGTTCGGTAGCCGTCAAAGCGGTTTAGTCCATTGTTTGTTCCCACCCATAGAAAACCGTACGAATCTTTGAGAACACAATTGACAATGGACGCCGACAAACCATCTTTTACTCCGTATTTGGCAAAGCGTAGGGGTGAGGTCTGGGAAAGCGCAGTCGTTCCAAATCCCGGAAGCAGAATAAAAAGCAGAAGTCCGAAAAATGGAAAGCGAAGTCTCATTGTTAATTCGTTTTCTTTCATCAGGTTTTGTATATCACAGCACAACATATAAAAGAAATTGCTTGCAGCAGCTTCATTTTACAAATTTCCACCCTGAATTTACAAATTCGCCTCCAATTCAATCTTTTGTTTTCTTTTCAATGACGGAATTCTACCTCACTGAATTCAACGATCAGTAATTTTGTCAAGGAAAATGTAATCGAAATGCGACGAAAAAAATATTTTATACCAATAACTTTTCTGGAATACCTGCTTTATTTTATCCTGATTGCAGGCATTTTGCTTTTTGTATTCAGTCTGTAATGGAATTATTTTTCTTCAGTGAATTCCAGCCTGTTTTCAGAATTTACCAGCATCAACGTTGAATCAGATCGATTAAAAGCCCAATTTTGATTTCGGAAAGTCCGCAGAAACTGATCTTCGATATTGTTGTTGAGGCAGGCCATTTTGGTAGAGATGATTCGGCCGAAATGAATGGAGTCGCTGGAAAATGAAATTTCTCCATTGATGCGGTTACAGCCACCAAATCCGAAAAAGCGATTTTGCTTCACATTCAATTCAATCCATGGAATTTGCACATCATTTGCCAACGGTTCGTTATTGATACTTTTCAACTTCCAACGCCCATCGAGCTGAGTTGACAGTTCTTCTTTTTGCTTCAATTTTTCCGGATCCACTGGTTTCAAAATATAACGATCGGCAAAACCCGAATGGATCAGTTGACCGTTCATGTCGAGCATGGTGAGCTGACTATCACGAATGACAAACTGCCTCATGCCCGTGCTTTCCGGATTGTTTTTAAGCTGCAGGATGGTGTCATTTTTTATCGAATAAACCCCCGAGTCTAATATCGCGGGCACATGCCGGTTTTGGTAAATCATTTTTTCTGAATAAGTATGATCATTTTTCAAGATCAATTGATAGTCGATTCCGGGACAATCGGCACAAGGCAAAACGCCTTGGTAAATTCCATTCAGTGTGGTTTTTCGAGGTCCTGTGCATGATAGGAAAATCATAAACATGAGCATGAAGCCAGAAAAATATTTTTTCATTGCTTAAAGTTTTGTTATCGTAAATTTATGAACCAATTCGTAGAAAGAAAATTGTGCTAAGCTTTCTTTTTTAAAGGGTTTACTGACCAATTGACAAAGATGTTTAAAGAAGGTTGCGTTAAGGATGTTTTTTACGACATGAAAATATGAAATGACTGATAAGATATTTATATCCTGATAGATGTATTTCGTCTTAACGAAATTTAACAGAATTTTTGCACGTCATTTTCTTAATGTAAACTTGATAATTTATTATCTTTGTCAGCACTGAAAACTGTGATTATTATTATGAAGAATACAAGAAAGCTTCTGTTGCTGGCCATTCTTGCCATTTTCTCAATGGGGATAGTCAACGCGCAGAACGAGGGGAAAGATGATGGATATCAATTCACGACCATCAAAGAGATTCCAACAACATCAGTGAAAGATCAATACCGGTCAGGAACATGCTGGTCCTTTTCAGGGCTTGGGTTTTTGGAGTCTGAAATGATTCGACAAGGAAAACCAGCCACCAATTTGTCGGAAATGTTTATTGTTTGGCATGCTTATGACATGAAAGCCAAAAAATATGTGCGCTTGCATGGTAATTTGAATTTTTCGGCCGGAGGTGCTTTTCACGATGTCACGAATATTATTAAACGATATGGCATTGTTCCTTATGATGTTTATACCGGTTTGGTCAATGGCGAAACAAAACCTGTGCACGGTGAAATGGATCGCATGTTGAAGAGCCAGGTTGAGGGGGTGATTGAAAATCAAAATAAGAAATTGAGTGCTTCCTGGGAAGATGCCGTTCGTGGAACATTGAATTCCTACCTGGGCGAAGTCCCTGAGAAATTTGAATACAAAGGAAAAGAGTATACCCCACTGAGCTTTGCGTCTGACTATGTTGGATTAAACATGGATGACTACGTGGAGATTACATCATACACGCACCATCCGTTTTATTCGAAATTTATCATTGAAGTGCCGGACAACTGGATGTGGGACCAGGTGTACAATGTACCTTTGGCTGATTTGCAGAAAATTATCGATAATTCCATCAATAATGGATACACTGTGGCTTGGGCTGCTGATGTGAGCGAGAAAGGTTTCAATACCTCGAAAGCTGGAGTGGCTGTTGTACCAGCGGCTGATACCAAAGATATGGATGACTCGCAGTTGGCGCAATGGAAAGGCATGAACGCTAAAGAGCGTGATGATGTATTGTACAGCTTTAAAAAGCCGGGCGCTGAAAAAACAATTACACAAACCATGCGTCAAGTGGGGTTTGACGACTATGGGACGACTGACGATCATGGGATGTTGATTGTTGGTACTGCCAAAGATCAGAATGGTACGCTGTATTACAAAGTGAAAAATTCATGGGGTGATTATAACCAGTATCATGGTTATTTTTATGCGTCAGTGCCTTATTTGCGCTATAAAACCATGAGTATTATGGTGAACAAAGAGGCAATTCCCAAAAACATTCGAAAGAAATTAAATTTGTAAAAATAATAGTTGAAGCCGTTGAAATGATCAACGGCTTTTTTTCCACCAATTTGTCAATCAAATTGGCAAATTGAATTTTAAGAAGAATCTACATTATTTATCAAAAGCGTGTTTATCTTTGGACACATGAAACGCACTTTTCTCGTTGTTATCACCTTTTTGCTGGCACTATCTGCATCTGCACAGGAAGATTATACCTGGTGGAACGAATTGCATGGTTGGAAGCCCGGAATGCCCAATTGGCGCAGTTTTATCATTTACGCGCCCGGCTATTTGGGGCCCAATGCGCTGCCGGTTCCCGAAGTTGAAAAAGGCTACCTGGAAACCCAAAAAAAGATTGAGTTTGGCTCTGATTTTCATTTTCGTAGTGGCGACAATACGCAAGACATTGCCGGACGTTTTTATTACCCGTTTGGTGATAAAATTGCCATCGAACTGTACATGGTAATATTGGAACACTACAACATGTCTGATTCGATTCGGGATATGCGGAGGGCGCGCGATCGGGATGGCAAAGGACTGGCTGCCGGCGATTTGTATTTTACCACTTTGGTTCAGTTAGTGAAAGGGAGAAAGTTTCCGAATACTTTGTTACGCATGGCGGGACGTACAGCTAGTGGTGGGCGATTGGATGCAGCGCGTTATAGTGACAGTCCCGGTTATTATTTCGACCTGAGTTTTTCAAAAGAAATACCTGAAATGATTGGGAAGATGAGAGGGCTTCCGTTTGGCTCATTCGGTTTTTATTCGTGGCAAACCAATGACCT
>DATFMO010000307.1:0-8183 GCA_035266925.1 Sunxiuqinia sp.
TATTGTATTGAATATGCCAACCTTTCAAAGAAAAGCTCCCAAAGTTTATTCCTCCGTCACTGGCGTGCTTGCTTTTACCGCTCCGCCATTCAGCTTATTTTTTTGGTATTCGGTTGGACTGATACCAAAATGTTTTTTGAAGGTTTTGCTGAAATAGCTGGCATCGTTAAACCCAACATCATATGCCACCTGGCTCACGTTCAGGTTGTGATCACAAAGCAATGTTCCTGCCTTTTTCATGCGAACGATGCTCACATATTCCTTGGGTGAGTATCCTGAAATTCCCTTCATCTTCTTGTAGAAAATCGTCCGGCCAAACTTAAAATGTTCCACCAAACTGTCTACTGTAAACTCCGGGTTGATCATGTTAGCTTCTATCAGCTCGGTCACTTCGCTCAGGAATTTCTGGTCGGCAGTTGATTCGCTCAGGTTTTCCGGCTCAAGCTGTAGATCACTGCTAAAACGTTCTTTCAACTGCTTGCGTTGTCTCAAGATATTCTGAATCCGTTTTTGCAGGTAAACCATGTTGAATGGCTTGGTGATGTAATCATCGGCGCCATGTTCAATGCCCTCAATTTTGTGTTCATCCAACGAACGCGCTGTAAGCAAAATAATTGGGATGTGGCTGGTGCTGAATTCCTTTTTCAGGATGCCGGTCAATTCAAGGCCATCCATCTCCGGCATCATAATATCACAAACAATCAGATCAATGTCCTGCTCTTTGGCAATCTCAAGCCCCTCTTTCCCATCGGCGGCCTGTGTGGTGTCGTATTGTGTTGACAGGCTTTCGCACAGGTAATTGCGGAGATCAGCATTGTCTTCAACAATCAGGATTTTCTCTTTATTCAATAGCGAGTGACTATCTTTCTTTGAATTCAGTTGAACATCTTCTTCAAGAACATGGATAAACTTTTCACTGTAGCTGTGGTCCCTGATTGCCATTTCCTCAATCGCATTTCCATTGACATGCTTGTTTCGTGTTGGCAAAAGCACCGTAAATTTTGATCCTTCTCCATAGGTACTTTCCACCTTAATCTCTCCATGGTGCAGTTCCACTAATTCTTTGGTAAGCGATAAGCCAATCCCGCTGCTGGACTCATTTTCGTATTTGGAATGATCCACAAAACTGAAACGGGTAAATATCTGTGGCAGATCCACTTCTTTGATTCCTTCGCCGGTATCTTCAACTTCAATTTTTACCTGTTGGGAGTTTGGGTCGATCCACGCGTTCAGACTGATTGTTCCACCTTCTGGCGTATATTTGAACGCGTTGGAAAGCAGGTTGAAAACAATCTTCTCGATGGACTTAAAGTCCATTACGGCATCGTATTTTGTCAAATTGCAATTAACGGAGAACTCAATTTGTTTGCGCTTTGAAAGCGGCACAAAGGTGGAGCAAATATCTTTCAGAAATCCAACCAGGTCCGATTTTGAATATTTCAGCGGGAAATAGCCTTTCTGAATTTTCCGGAAATCAAGTAATTGCTCAACCAGTTCAAGGAGGCGGTGCGAATTTCGTTTGACGATATTCAAATTATTACTCAAACGATCCGGGAGATTTTTCGTGTTCACCATATCTTCTACCGGACCAATGATCAGTGAAAGCGGTGTTTTGAACTCATGCGAAATGCTGGTGTAAAACTTGAGTTTTTCGTCCACCATTTCTTTTTCAAAATTCACCTGGTGAATCAGGTGGATCCGTTCCAGCATGATCTTACGAACCAACCACAAAATGAAGATCAGGATGAGAAAATAGATCAGGTAGGCCCAATTTGTTTTCCAGATTGGCGGTGCAATGTTGAGCTGCAATTTTAATTCTTTTGGAAGCCAAACACCGTCGCTATTGGTAGCTCGCAACCGGAACGTATATTCGCCGGGTTGAAGTGCTTTGTAATACGCTTTGTTCAGGTTGCCGCTTTTGTTCCAGTTTTGTTCGTAATTGTCCAGCTTGTATTCGTACTGTACGTTGGCTGGCGCCTTGTAGTCGAGTGCAGCAAATTCAAACGTCAGGAAATTTTGGTTGTATTTTAAATTAAGCGCATTGGACGGGTGTCCAATGATATCTTTTGCCGAGATGTATTTTTTTTGATCTTTTTCTCCATTGATCAAAAAGTCAGTTAAAACAATGGGAACATTTTGCTTGGACTTGTAGATGGAATCCTGTTGGAAATAAACCAAGCCTGATGCATGACCAAATAGCAGCAACTTGCCGGGTGTGTAAAGGCAGGCACTTTCCGAGAAGATGTTTTCGCCGATGCCGTCGTTTGCATAGTAGTCTTCAAAATGATTTTGTGCCGGACTAAATTTACACAATCCCAAGTCGGTGCCCATCCATAGGTTTTTCGAACCGTCTTCAACAATACTGAAGACAACGTTGGATGTCAATCCACTTTTCGTATTAAAATGTTTCCAGGTGAAATGATTTTCATTATTGGAGGTTTGCAACTCGTTGAGCCCGCCACCATAGGTCCCGGCCCAAATCGTGTGGTTGGAATCCTGGAACAGATACACCACATCGTTATTCGACAAACTGGTTGGATCGCCCGGGTTGTTGGTGATCTGAATGAACTTTTTATTGTTGCTAATCAGGTAGTTATTCGATAAAAAGTTGAGCCCATTGGCTGTGCCAATCCACATGTTGTGATCAGCATCTTCCAAAATACAGCGGATACGATTATCGGAAATTGAATATTTATCATTCTCATTCAGCTTGTACTGCAAAAAATCCGGATGCGGACCGAATGGGTTTTGAATCACATTTAAACCACCATGGTAGATTGCCGCCCAGATTTGCCCATTCTGATCTTCATGCAAATCGTAAACACTGTTTCCTGATAAGCTGTTGGGATTAGCCGGATCATGTTTGATTGACTGGACCATAATCTTTTGGCAATTCGCTGCTGTCAGTTTTTCGGGCACATTTTTTAGTCTGAAAATTCCCTGTCCTTTGGTGCCGATCCAAATGTCGCCCTGGGAGTCTTCCAACAGGGAGTAGATTCCAACTTTAATGTGCTGATTGACACGCGATATGAGTCGATTCAGATCATTGCGTTTTTTCAGGTGCCGATCGTATATGGCGAGATCACCATTCATATTGCCAATCCAAATGCACCCGCGATGATCCTGAAGGATTGAGCGGACCTCTTTGTTGTAGTTGTTCTTCGCCGAGGGCATTTGCTCAAGGGTGTTGAACATGTTCTTTTTGAGTTGAAGGCTGTTCAATCCACGCTTGTAGGTGCCCACCCACAGGTTGGACGAACGGTCTTCAAATATGGACAGAACGAGGTTTGACGACAAACTCCCCGAGTTATTTTCATTATAAAGGTACGGTTGAAACGTTTCTGAAGAGCGGTCGAATTCATAAATGCCACCACCATAAATGCCGACCCAGAGATTGGCTTCGTTGTCTTCCTGGAAAACCTGTTTCTCGCCTTCGACAATTGATTTTCGCATGTCAGGATTCAGTGGGAAATGGGTAAACTTTTGTTTGTCGGGTTGAAATCGTGTCACGCCACGTTGGTTGGTCACCAGCCAAATATCGTCGTGCTTGTCATGATAAGCCGACTGAATTTGGTTCGAATTCAACTGACTGTTCTGAGTGGTGAAATGTTTGAAAGCTTTCGTTGTGTGGTCATATAAAATCAAGCCATCGGATGAGCCGATACAAACATTCTGATTTTTAGTTGGTTCAATAAAAGTGATCGGATTGCCACTTCTTTTTGCTGAACGGTAAAGGACGTCGAACTTTCCGTTTTGATAACGTAATAATTCGCCATTGCTGGTGCCAAACCAAATCTGGTCATCCAAATCGTGCATGCACAAAACGTTGTATTTTGACGTTCCTGAAAATTGTTTGACACCAACCAGAGAATCCGGGCTAACCTGGTCATTGGGGAACAAGGTCAATCCGGAGTTTGTACCGATCCACAAATGTCCATGGCTATCGTTATTCACAAAGTTGAGCACATTGGACGCGAGCGCATTGGATTTGTTGAAATAGGCGATGGAGTAGTCATTCGGATCTGCTGATGATACAAATCGGATGCAGCCTTTGTCAAGCTGGTACATCCAAATAACACCGGATGAAGATTCAAACAGAAACTTGATGGAATTGTCTGACCATCCGCGTTTGAAAGCCGCTGGAAAGTTCAGAATCGTTTCATTTTTGGGATCCAGCCTGTGAATCTGATTGTCGTAGGTTTGAATCCAGATATACCCCAGTCCATCCTGGGTGATCGTACGTATCTTGTTGTTACTGATTGACGTGGAATCTCCGGGCACGTTGTGGTAGGTTTTAAAATGTTGACCATCGTACCGGTTCAATCCGTTCAACGTTCCAAACCAAAGATAGCCCTCCCTGTCCTGAAAAATGCACGAAACGGAATTGTTCGACAATCCATCTTCGATAGACAAATGGTTGAAGTTTAGTTGGGTTTGAGCTTGAACATTAGAACAAACATGCACAACCAGGAATAAAATGACAACGAGTATCTTAGGCTTCATTCTTGCGGCAATTCTAAATCTGTTGCTAAGTTAAAAAAAGATCAATCAAAATTAGTTTTAGCCATCATTATTGCAGAACTGTCTTGTTTGTTAAGTTTTGTGTGTCTGGTTGATAGGAAGATGTCCGTATTTGAAAATGAATTAGATGAATGGTGAAAACGGGTTAATCAGCCAACGCTGTTTTTGAATAAGAGCAATCTTCCAATTCAACATGATCTGAATCAGATACTTTTAAATGATCCTCACCCGGCGTCAGGAATTCGACGTTTTTAAATTCAAAGTTTTTGACGAATTTTAAATCTCCGGCATGCTGTGCGGAAACTTTTACATTTTCAATTTTGAAGTTTTGAATAATTGATTCTTTCACACCTTCGACGCTAATAATTTCCTGACGCACATTGGTGGCCGAACAATTGTGAATCACAACATTTCGAATGGTTGGGATACCTTTCTTCCCGGTATCTTCAAGTAAAACTTTCCAGTGATGCGGAATATCTTTGATGCTGTCCGGTAATTCCGCGTAGCTGTAGGTGGGGTTCCAATTGACGTTAACCTTGATGAAATTCTTCAAATCTTCGCCAATCGTATTGCTAATCTCGATATCCTCAATCCCGCCGCCGCGTGTAAGCGCCGATTTCAGGTGGACGATATGAGCGGATCCAATGGCTTTCATATTTTCAACTTTTACATGACGGATCCAACCTGATGTCTCGCTGCCAATAACCAGTGGGCCACCGCCTTTGCGAGAGATACAGTCGTGAATGTAGATGTATTCCGAAGGACGATTCACGCGAAGTCCGTCTGCGTCGCGGCCGGCTTTTACCACAAAGTTGTCGTCGTTGCAATCGGTGTCGCAGTTTTTCACTTCAACATAACTGGACGAGTCAATGTCCACGCCATCTGTACTGGGGCCTTTACCGTCAATGTTATTACGAATGATAACACCATCCACTGTGGCATTTTTGCTGTACATGATGTGCACCGTCCAAAAGCCCGATTGCTTGATGGTGACATCTTTTACAGTGATATTCTTGCAGTTGGAGATTTCGATGGTTCGAACACGTTTGCAATCGTAGTCGGCTGCCCAACGAAGATTTTTGGGGCCATACTCTTTGCGCAGATTCCAGTAGTTTTCCCAGTTGTACTTCCCCTGTGCATGAAGCGTTCCTTTTCCGGTGATCGCCACATTCTCCTGGCCAAGCACATTGATGATCCCGCAGGGCCATTTCATTTCAATACCTGCCACACGGGTTTTAATTTCCGGGTAATATTCCAGGCCGATCAGCGCACGAATTTCAACGCCGTCGCCAATCACAAAATTCACGTTCCTTTTTAAAAAAATCGCGCCGGTGTGATAAATGCCGGGCTCAAAGGTAACCTTGCCACCGCCATTGGCGGAACATTCATCGATGGCTTTCTGGATCGCTTCGGTGGAGGCAGTCAGCTTATTTTTGGAGGCGCCATAATCATTCACCCGGTATATTTTTACACCGGATGGAAAGGTTTTTGCACCAACCTGACTCAGCCAGGCGGCATCTGCAGCAAATAGGTTTTCAGCAGATAGTGTGAAGTTAAAAATCAAGCACAAAGACAGAATGATTTCAACCAGTACGTTTCGTTTTTTCATAAGTCAACAACTTATTTCGTTGTTAGGTAAAGTTTTTTATCGCTTTAGTCATTCAGTCACTGATCCGAGTTTCGGCGAGTGTGAAATATTCTAAGGTCAAAGGAAATTCATTTCGAATGAAATGACGGGTTATTAATGACCTTTACCGATGAATTATTGACACTTTTTGGTAATATTGTTCACATCCATGGAATTTTTGACATTGGAGGCATATTTTCCCAGGAAAGCAAGGATTTTTGAAATATCCTTTCAGCATAAAAAAACTTATTCGGATTTTTGTTGAATGGGTGATAGTGAGCAAAATTTCAAATGAATATTCAAAATTGAATCGGTTGAGCCTACCCAAGTAAGACCTAAAAATAGATCAGCCGTTTATGTCGACCTTGGATACATTTCGTCAATGAAGATCGTATTCCATTGAAAATTGGGCGGCTGTCGGACTTAGTATCAGCAAAAAAACAGTTTGTCAGGGGTATTTCGTACAAAATTACGGGCATGATAATCCAGAAGCTGCGAACTTTGTGTAGTATTCTCAAAAACCGGGGATGCAAGCCTGTTCAAATACCGGCAAACCAATATTAAACCATAAACTAATTAGCTCTTATGAATCTAAAAACGTTCCGATTTTTACAAGGTCCTCAAATTGTATTTTGGGCGCTTGTTCTTATCCTTGGAATCAGCGGCTGCAAGTCATCAGACAAGTCGGTTGCTGTGCTTAACTCGGGCGACAATTCCTTTGCCGCTTTGCAAATTGTAAATCCTTACGGAAATGCATTCACCATTTCGGCTGGCGCAAATGCCGGCGCGATTGGTTATGTAGTCAATGCTGATACTTTTTGGGTGAAAGGAAGTCCCGAAGTGTCAAAACTCTCAGAAACGGTATCTAGCTACACCTGGAACAATAAAGGCCGGGAGGTGATGTTGACGATTTCACAAAAAGAGCATGAAAAAGTATTGACGCTGAAATTGAATTCTGATGCCGTGAAACCATCCAAATGGTTGTTGAATACAACGGCTGCTCCCGACGAATATTTTACCGGAGTCTTTGAACGTGTGGTTGATGGCACCCAGTATGAATCCTGGAAAGAAGGCATCACAGCAGGGATGAATTTGCGCGGCCAAAAAGTGGATGTCAAGCTCAAGCCAACCCTTTCTGCTTATGCTCCTTTTTACATTTCTTCGCAGAACTATGGCTTTTTCGTACATGGCACCTGGCCGGGTGTGATTGATTTTTGCAACGAGAAACCCAACCTGGTGCAAATCGCCTTTGAAGGTTCTGAGCTGACTTTTTCACTGTATACCGATGAAGGCCCGGCAGGCATTGTCAAACGCCACACGATGGAAGCAGGCCCGGCCTTTCTGCCACCCAAATGGGCGTTCGGTCCCTGGCGCTGGCGTGACGAACATCTCAATAAGAAAACTTATTTTGACGGCTCAAAGGTGCATGCTCCCTACAACTCACAGATTGTAGAAGATGTGCTGATGATGCAAGCTTACGATATTCCGTTCACTGCCTATTGGATCGATCGTCCGTGGAGTCCCGGGACATTTGGTTACGACGATTTTAAGATTGACAAGGATCGCCTGCCGAATTTTCAGAACATGATTCACTGGCTGAACGGCAAAAATGCCGAGTTAATGCTGTGGATTGGTCCGTTTGTAATGGGAAACATGGCTGATTATGCAGAGCAACACCACTATGAACTGGTTAGTAAAAGCCGGGTTCCCGCCAAGCAGGTGTTGATGGATTTTACCAACGAAGAGGCCTGTAAATGGTGGGGCGAAAATGGCCCGGCCAAGCTGGCAAAAATGGGGGTGAAAGGTTTCAAACTGGATCGTGCGGATGGTGAAAAGCTCTGTGACTCATTGAATTTGAAAACCTCAATCGGAACAACCTATCGCGAAAATTACAACGATTTCCCGGTTCAGTATGTGAAAGCCACCTACGATGCGGTGCATCCAATTCTGGGTGACGACATGATGCTGTTCCCGCGGGCTCAATATACCGGAAGCCAAAAGTACGGTGGCTTGTGGGCTGGTGACACTGGCAATC
>DATFMO010000308.1:0-2782 GCA_035266925.1 Sunxiuqinia sp.
GCTGAAACATCCAGGCGATTGCATGCCAACCGGAACCTCTGTGAAACGTTTACAAGCGTGCAAACCATCCAGGTTGAAGATTTCATCCTCTGTGGTGAAATTGGATTAACGCCGGAGGCAGATGTCGTGAAAACCGAGGCACGCATTTTATTTGAAGTGCAAAATTATTTATCGCCCGGTGTGCGCTCATACAGCCTTAAAGAAATGCTGGACAAAGGCAAAAAAGCGGAAGAGATATTTGAGGGACCACTTTATCAGCAAGACGAAATTTTGTTTTCAGGCGGTTTTATTGACGATGATGAACTTGAAGCATCGATGTTGAAAAGTACCGTTTATCTGTCTGATTTGATCCATTTAATTATGGATATCGATGGTGTTGAATCGGTTCGCGATTTGATCATTAAACCGCTCAGTGTTGATTTACCTGAAAAATGGGACAAGTGGGTGGTTCCCGTAGAAGAAGATCACCAGGCAAAATTAGATCCGGATCAATCTCGCTTGGTATTTTTCAAGGACTTGCTGGCTTTCCGTTCGAAACCGGACGAGGTAAAAGCCGAACTGAAAAAGTTAAATGATAAAGCCAAAATAACTGACGAAGCTGCCAAAGTGAGCGACTTTCCAATGATCAATGGGGAATTTGTGGAACCTGCTGCCTATGAGTCTGTCGTCAAGGAATTTCCTATGAATTATGGCATTGGTGAATTGGGTCTGCCTGCCAGTGCATCCAATGAACGAAAAGCAAAAGCGCGGCAGTTGAAATCCTACTTGTTGTTTTTCGACCAACTGATGGCTAATTACTTCGCTCAGTTATCCAAAGTGAAACAACTATTTTCGACCGATACTTCAATTAAACACACCTATTTTACTCAGGTAGTAGACGGTATGACTGACGTTGAGAATTTGTTTGGCGATTGGGATAACCTGTCAACTAGTTTGAATGACATCATTGAAGATACAGACACTTTTTATACCCGCAGGCACCAGTTTCTTGATCACTTGTTGGCCCGGTTTAATGAGCAATTCAACGAATATGTTTTGCTGATGTATACGATTGGCGGAGAGCTGGCTGAACGCGAAGAAATGTTGCAGGATAAAGCTGATTTTCTACAAAACTATGAATGGATTTCCCGCAACCGGAGTGCCGGATTCAACTACAGCCTGAAAGACGAATTGTGGAACACCGACAATGTTTCGGGTTTGCAGCGGCGTGTTGCCAGCTTGCTGGGAATTCGCAATTTCAACCGACGCAATCTTGCTGGGATCCACTATGATATTTACGATGAAAAGGACGATGATGACATCACTGAATATCGTTTTCGGGTGATGGATGGAGAAACAGATAAAATCCTGATCAGCAGCAGCACACATTATTTGGATAAAGATGCTGCTATTGCTGAAATGAAACAAGCCGTACAACTGGGTCTTTCGCTGGAGAATTACGAGCTAAAAGAAACAGTTGATGATCGTTATT
Source organism: Sunxiuqinia sp. (assembly GCA_035266925.1). Taxonomy (GTDB): domain Bacteria; phylum Bacteroidota; class Bacteroidia; order Bacteroidales; family Prolixibacteraceae; genus Sunxiuqinia. The sequence goes on from DATFMO010000308.1 coordinate 1,472, forward strand.
ATTTCAACCTGGTCGATCAGACTGGCGAAGTAATTGCCCGTCGAATCGAATATTTTGAAACGCCGGAAGAGCGGCAGGTGGCCATTAATTTTCTGCGTCGCTTTTTAAAAACGAATTACAGTAGTGAAGGGCTCTTCGTGGTTGAACATGTCCTGCTTCGGCCCCGCGCAAAGGGGCAGCCGGTATTTCAAATTTGCGATGGTGAAGATCCCAAATGCATCATTAAAGATCCGTATTCCTACCAGATTTCGGTGATTTTACCAGCTTTTGAACTTCGTTTTATGAATATGGATTTTCGGAAGTTTGCTGAAAAGACGATTCGTTTGGAAACGCCCGCTCACATCTACCCAAAAATTTGTTGGGTGAATGAAATCCAACTGTCCGAATTTGAAGATACCTATCAGGATTGGCTGATTGCCAATGCAGTGTATCCAAAAGGGGCCAAAAAATACAAGGAGGCCTTGACTGAATTACAAGATATTTTGATCCGACTGAAAAATGTTTATCCGGAAGGCACCCTGCGCGATTGCGTAGACAGCGCTTCTGAAAACCCGATGATCTTGAATTTATCAAGTCTGGGGACTATGAAGAATACGAAAAAATGAACGATGAGCAATAAATCCTGAAAATGGATCTACAAAACAAAAACTTGCAGCAACATTAAGAAAAAGCATCATGGAAAGCACACTTTTAAAATTAAAAAACAGACTGGATAGTTTCCCGGTGTTCGAACAAAACCAGGTGTTAACCGAGGAACACCTCAATGCAGTGGTCAATTACCTGGACCAGCAGACTCGACTCAGCCGTCGTGATTTGCGTGGTTATGGTGTTGTTTGTGGTTTAAAATTGAGTGTGGTCAATAGACAACTCAATCTTTCAAAAGGATGCGGATTAACAAGCGATGGCGATTTGCTGGAGTGGACTGATGACACTTCATTTCCTAACTTTCGGATTTTCAAGGATGAAAATGCCAATTACCCGTTATTCAAAGATTTGACTGTATATGAGCTAATTCCAACAGGAACGAAAAAAGTGGATCAAATCGCCTTTCGCAATTTTAGTCAGCAAACCGAACGTAAATTGACGGATTTTGCCGTACTGCTGTATCTCGAAAGTTACTTGTATGATCCTGATCTTTGTACGGGTGGAGACTGTGATAATAAAGGATTGAAACAGATTCATAAATTGCGTGTGTTGCTCGTTCCCAAAGATGTTGCTGCTCAACACCCAAGTTTATTGTCTGCCGGAAAATCATTCTTTTCATTGGATAAATTGTCGGTTCAGCGTTTGATGCTGACACCCGGATCGATG
>DATFMO010000309.1:0-2130 GCA_035266925.1 Sunxiuqinia sp.
TACGACTGGTATTTGTCGGGCATGGCCTGCCCCGTTTGGTTGACGACGGTCGCAGCGCCAATTGAAGCGCCTTTACGCATGTAAATACTGTCGCAGGCAATGGAAATTAATGCGCCGGCACTGGCCGCATTGTTGTCGATAAACACATAAACCGGGATTCGGCTATTGATGATTTTCGTACGGATGGAGTCGGCATCAAGCACGGTGCCGCCGTATGTGTTCATGTGGATCAGGATCAGGTCGGCATGCATGCTGTCGGCTTCGGCGAAAGCTTGTTTGGTTTGCCGCCACACAGCTGGGGCAATGTTTTGTTGAATATTGAATTGGAAAACCAATTTCTTTTTTCCGGTCTGCGTTGTGTCTGCTTCCGGCGTCCAGCTCAAAGTCGTCAGTGCAAACAGGAAAAGGATGACATACAAAAAACCTGATCTCATGTTTTTGTTTTTTATCGTTTCCCCAAAGTTAAGGAATTTTGAGTGATGGTTTCACTTAAAGTGAAGCCGTCACTCAGCTTTCTGTGGAACTTTATACAATTTGCTGGTGTCGTAGCCGCGATCCTTAGCTACCTGGACCAGCCTGTTGTATGTTGATTCATCCATATGTGGAGTGCGACTTAAAATCCAAAGGTAATTCGGCGTTGAACTTCCGATCAATGCATATTGATAATTGGCCGTGTCCAAATCGAGTACATTGTAATCCGCATAAAAGAACAGGAAAAAGGATACTTTCAATTTCCCCGGTTCATTTGGATTTGGGCGTTTAGCAACTCCTTTGGCTTCCTTGTATTTGCCATCCAACGAATTTTTATACCCAGCATTGATCACGTCAATTTTGCCGTCATCACGCAATTTATAGGTGGCTATCACGCCAACCAGATTTTTTTCAAATGAATGTGGAAACCGGGCAATTTCGTGCCAGGTTCCCGCATATTTATTCAAGTCGAGCTCCGGCACAGTCGTTTTGTCAATTAATGTTTTGCTTGAACTGCAAGAAAAAAGTGCCAGCATACTTATGATTGCAAATAGTTGTGTTTTCATTGTGTTTAATTATTTTGCTTTTGAAGTTAAACAAAACAGGCGCGAAAAAGTTGGGACGGGAGCCTGGAATATCATCGCTCATTTTGGCTGTTTAGCGAATTCTTATCGGTTGTATAATCTGATGAACACTTTTTACTTTAAACTGAAAATATCATATTAAATTTATTTTTAAATTTGAATCTTCAAGAAAAATCCTCAACTCAATTTCAAATGAATAATAATATTGTCATTTCAACGAATAACCTGCGGAAATTTTACGGTAAAAAGGAAGCCTTGCAAGGCATTGACCTAACTATTTTTGCCGGACAAATTATTGGATACATTGGCCCCAATGGCGCCGGGAAATCAACCACCGTTAAAATTTTGTGTGGCTTGATTAATGATTTTCAGGGAGAGGTCTCCATGTTGGGCAAAGACCTGCGAACAGAAAGTTTCGAAATCAAAAAGCAAATTGGGTATATCCCCGAAAATGCGGCACTTTATGAAGCTCTTACCCCGATCGAGTTTATGGAATTTCTGGGCGACATGCGTGGAATGAACGTTGAACGTATCCGCGAAAAGGCAGAGGCGTTACTTGATATATTTGAGATGAAGCCAAATGCCAATCAACGGATTGCAACGTTCTCCAAAGGGATGCGGCAAAAGGTTTTGATTTGCTCTGCTTTGATTCATAATCCCCAAATCATTTTTATGGATGAGCCACTTTCAGGACTGGATGCCAATTCGGTCATCATGGTGAAAGAAATGCTCACACAAATTGCGCATGATGGGAAAACCATTTTTTATAGTTCGCACCTGATGGATGTGGTTGAAAAAATATCGCATCGGATCGTTTTAATAGACAAAGGAAAAGTTCTTGCTGACGGCTCGTTCGATGAACTAAAGGGAGCATCGAAAGACGAAAATCTGGAGAAAATGTTTACCCGGTTAACAGGCAATATGGGGCAAAGCGAAAAGGCCGGTGCGTTCATCAATGCGTTTGAAAACTAGCGGATATGATCCAATTTATTCTTGCCCTTTTCAAGCCATTTCGTCACCTGATTGAAATGATGGGAGCCGATTACGATCAATTTATTTCCATATTGAAGTTGAA
>DATFMO010000310.1:0-2134 GCA_035266925.1 Sunxiuqinia sp.
TCTTCAAACTAATTCGATATCATGAAAAATCAAATCATTCGATATTTTCCAATTGTCATTTTTTTCTTTTTGACATCATTTGTTTCGGCGCAAATAAAACCAGGCAATTGCTTGTCATACGAGGTGCAGGGCAACAAAGCCATTTTTACTTGTGAGAATAACATTCAGGTTCAGCTCCAATTGATGGGAGACGGTATCCTGAAAATTTGGTATGATCGGGATGGTTTCATGCAAAATAATAAATCATTTGCAGTGGTCAAAAAGGCTGATGAATCTGCTCAACTGAACATCTCGGAAGAACCACAGAGTTATGAAATCTACACGGGTGATCTGATTGTTCGCATCGCCAAATCACCTTTTCAAATCCACATTTTTGACAAGTATCAAAAACTATTGATGGAAGATTTTCAGGATCGTGGCTTTGTGGCAGACTCAGCCCAAATGACCAGTTACAAAACTTTGAAACTGGACGAAAGAATCTATGGTCTGGGTGAAAAAAATGGCCCGATTGATCGTGTGGGCAGTCGCTTTAAAATGTGGAACAGTGACAAACCTTGCTATGGGGTTAATGAAGATCCACTTTACAAGAGCATCCCGTTTTTTATGAGCAGCTCAGGTTATGGCATTTTTTTCGACAACACTTACAAAACCGAGTATGATTTTGGAGAAGAATCCAACAACTATTATTCGTTTTCAACACCGGGCGGGGAAATGGTCTACTACTTTATTTACGGGCCAACCTACAAACAGATCATTAGCCGGTACATGGATTTGACTGGGCACCCGATCATGCCACCGGACTGGGCGTTGGGATTCGCGCAATGTCGGGGATTGCTCACCAACGAAAAGTTGACGCGCGAAATTGCCAAAGGCTATCGGGATCGTCAGATTCCCTGCGATATCATTTATCAGGACATTGGCTGGACACAATATTTGCAGGACTTTGAGTGGCGCAGCGATCGCTATGATGATCCGAAAAAAATGGTTTCTGACTTGGAGGCGGATGGTTTTAAAGTGATTGTTTCACAGGATCCGGTCATCTCGCAAGCCAATAAAAAGCAGTGGCAGGAAGCGGATTCGCTGGGCTATTTTGCTTCGGATGTGCGCACAGGCAAAACATACGACATGCCCTGGCCGTGGGGTGGCAACTGTGGCGTGGTAGATTTTACCAATCCCAAAGTGGCCGATTGGTGGGGCGCCTACCAACAAAAAGTACTGGACGATGGCGTGCGTGGTTTTTGGACGGACATGGGCGAACCGGCGTGGAGCAATGAAGAAAGCACTGACCGATTGAACATGAAGCATTATTTGGGGATGCATGACGAGATTCACAATGTATATGGATTAACCTGGGACAAGGTGGTGACTGAGCAGTTCAACAAACGCAATCCGAACACCCGGATTTTTCAGATGACGCGTGCTGGGTTTGCAGGTATGCAGCGATATACATTTGGCTGGTCAGGCGATTCCGGCAATGGCAACGATGTCACGCAGGGATGGAAGCAACTGGCCGCTCAAATTCCACTGGCGCTGTCGGCACAAATGTGCGGCATCCCTTTTTGGAGTTGCGACATCTCCGGGTATTGCGGCGATATAAAAGACTATGAAGCCGAGAGCGAATTGTATGTTCGTTGGCTGCAGTTTGGGGCTTTCAACCCCTTGAGCCGCATTCACCATGAAGGCAACAATGCCGTGGAGCCTTGGCTGTTTGGCAAAGAGGCCGAAGCCATCTGCAAAAAAACCATCGAATTGAAGTACCAGTTGTTCCCGTACATCTACACGTTGGCCCGTCAGGCACACGATACGGGCATGCCGCTGATGCGCCCACTTGTGCTGGAATATCCGGATGATCCTGAGGTATTCAACCTGAATTCGGAATTCCTGTTTGGTGATGAATTGTTGGTTGCTCCTGTCATGGAAGAAGGGGCAGCCAATAAGAAAGTCTATTTCCCGGAAGGGGAATGGCTGGACTTCAATCATCCTCAAACGGTTTATCAGGGTGGACAGTGGATTGATTATCCGGTCGATTTTGAGACCGTGCCGATCTTTGTTAAAAAAGGAGCAATTGTGCCTATGATGCCTGTTGAACAGTTCATTGGTCAGCATTCCAATTACCCGTTAATTTTACAGGTCT
>DATFMO010000311.1:0-12465 GCA_035266925.1 Sunxiuqinia sp.
TTACGCAAAATACCAAGCAAAATTGCCAACTACATGATTCGTGAAGCCACTGGAATTCGAATGAAAGATCTGGGGTGTACGCTGAAAGTGTTCACCAGTGAATCGATCAAGAGCATCAATATTTACGGTGAGCTACACCGTTTCATTCCAGCATTGCTGGCCCTGGAAGGATCAACCCGGATGACGCAGGTTGACGTGAACCACCGCGCCCGTGAATTTGGAAAATCAAAATACAATTTGAGCCGAACCACGCGTGTATTCGCCGATCTGATCCTGATGGTATTTTTCAAGAAATACATGCAGCGACCGATGCACTTTTTCGGTGGCATTGGTATTGTGACGCTTGGCATTGGTTTTTTAATCAACCTTTACCTGCTGGGATTGAAGATTTTGGGTCATAACATTTGGGGAAAACCCATTCTGATCTTGGGTATGATCCTGGTGATGGGCGGTATTCAATTTATCACCATCGGTATTCTCTCTGAAATATTGATGCGAACGTATTACGAGGGGCAAAATAAAAAGCCATATCGTGTCAAGCAGTTGGTCAATACAAAAGAGGATTAAACGTGTTGAAGTTCAAGCTCGCTGTGTTTTGCCGGGTGAGTGAAATAAAAACGGGCTCCCTCGCCGGCTTCTGACATCACCCAGATGTGACCTCCAAGCTTTTCGACCAACGAGCGGGTGATCGAAAGTCCCAGTCCTGTTCCGCCATAGTTGCGTGAAGCATATTCTTCAATCTGTTGAAAAGCGGAGAAGATTTCCTGCTGGCGTTCTTCGGGAATACCAATACCCGTATCTTTCACAAAGAATTGAATCACACTGTCTTCCCGGTATTTGTAACCAAATTCGATGGTTCCTTTATCAGTAAATTTCAGGGCATTGCTCAGCAAATTCAGCAGGATTTGTCGTAACCGGACTTTATCAGTTTTAATGATGAAATTCGGATTTTCAATCCCTTTTTTCAGGATTAATTTTAAATCATTTTTGTTGCTGTTTTCAATTTGATTTTTAAACAGCAGGTAAATTTCCTCCAGTTGTTGATTCAAAGGGCATTCCCCGTAATTGACCTTGAGTTGATTGGCTTCAATCTTACTCAAATCAATGATGTCGTTGATGAGGTTCAACAGGTGATCGCCACTTGAGTGAATGTGCCGGACATATTGTTGACGCATGTCAGGGGGCAAGTGATCATCTTCCAGCAAGGATGAAAAGCCGATGATGCTGTTCATTGGTGTACGAATCTCATGGCTCATGTTTGCCAGGAAAGCCGATTTCAATCGGTCACTTTCTTCCGCCCGCTTCTTGGCTTGTATCAATTCTTTGTCGGCCTCAATACGCTGTGAAATATCGTGAATGATGGTGTAGATGAATGTTTGATTTCTCAAAATCACTTTTCCACTGTGAATTTCAACATCTTTGACCTGCCCTTTTTTCGTTCGGTGTTTCTGTTCAAAATGGCTGTTTCTTTTTTGAGACTGTGTAAAGAAGGCATCCCTGTCAATCTCCGGCAGCAGACACAGATTGTCAAACGGAAGATCTTGCAATTCGTTTTTTGAATAGCCATAAAAACGGGCCGCTGCGTTGTTGGAGTCAGTTATCTTTTGAGTTTTCGTATCAATCAATAACATCATCGAGTGATTTTCTTTGAAAATATTCAGGTAGTTTTCGGCAAACAAGCGTTTACTTTTTTCTCCTTTTCGCCGGGAATTAATCGTTAAAATCACGATTAACAACATCAAAACGACCAAGACGATTGCTAAAATCAGTTCGGCAGCTTGGACTCGCGTAAATTCAACACGATTAGTTGGATTATTGGTAACAATGACACCCTCCGGAATTCGGCTCAGGTTAACGTGATGAGCCTTCAGAGCATTGTAATCCAGTATGTTTTGGTAGGGTGAATTGGTAACGACATTGAATTTACTGATTGGTGCTCCATCCAATACCTGCCGGGCAATCTCGCAAGCCTCGTGCATTTTTTCGTAGTAATTAATCTGTCGGCTACCTAATACGCCATTGCTGAAAGGTTGGCTAGCACTAGTATAAATAATATTCTGCTTTTTTAAGCCAAGTAATTTGCTTGTTTCCTTTGGATCCAAATAGTCATCGCGAACCCGGTACGATGCCAGATGATAGATAATGGCATCATCAGGTATTTGTAGCAACCGGTTGCGGAACTCACCCAAAGTATAGTCGCTACTGTTGATGATCCGATATTGAAAGTGTGGAAATTGTGTGATCGCTTGTTTGAACGTTTTTAAATCGGCTAAACCGGTTGTCGTACTGTCTGTGATTACCACCAATTTTTTATGATTAGAATGGATGGTTTTGATCAGGTATAGTGTTTTTGTAAACGAACTATTGGTGGCGATGCCAGTCACCCATTCGTTTTTGTCCTGTTCAAAGGCTTTGTCTAAATCATTGACTCCCCAGAAAACGATGGGGATGTGCCAAAATAGATTTTTCTGGTTCTCGAGGCAAAAGTTTAGCGCGTTATCATTGCTTGCAATTACGATATCATACCTTGGTTTACCTTCTTCTTTCAGTTTGATATGATTGGTAATGTTATTGTAGAGTTTTCCATCGGGGTATCGTTTGGAGTCCAGAAATTCAACGTCAACCTTGAATTGATCAATTGGAAAAACATGATTTAAAGCCGATACCGATTCTTTATAAATATTGTGTGTGGAGTTGTACGAAAAAATAACCAAAATTCGTTTTTGTTGCCCAAAGCCATGAACTGGTATAACAACAAAGAACAGTAGACAAATAGCCAGGTATGTTAGGGTTTTTTTCAAAAATCGGATGATTTAATAACAGTAAATCAATTAATTGAAATGTAAAAGTAATCTTTTTTTCATAAAAAATGTTTATTCCTTATTTTCTTTTATTCCAAAGGTGTTTTTTGCGCCGCTGAAAATGGATTTCCACCAATAATTGATGACTGATTTTTTTTGATCACGTTTAAAGTGGATATCGTCTGGTAATAGGATTCTGGTTCGAGGATGCTTGGATTTTAACACCAGGCTATTGGTCAGGAAACTGGCAAATTTGGCTTCTTTGGTATTTCCATCTTTATGTTCAAGAATCGTCACTTTTAGGTTGTCGTAGGCAAAACGAAGCTTGCCGTTTGCCACTTGGTTGTCAGCATCAAAATCAAAATCGAAGCGGTTGAGTTGACCTGATTTGATCGCAATGCCCGCTTCATTTCGAGTGATCGGGTTGAGCATAGTCAATTCACAAGGCGCTAGACTTCCCTCAACATGAAACTGGTCAATCGGTGATTGCATGTTGTATGTCATGGTTGTTTTCAATAACGATTTGCCCATGAGTAGAGCATTAGCTTTTACGGTTAGGGTTGGATGGTTTTTCAATTTATCCTTCATGTTGGTCAACGGGAAAACAGTAAGGTTAAGGTTTTTGAAATTAACCTTCCCAGGCTTGGGCATATTGGGTGCCTGTTCTGTGTAAACGATATTGCCGCCATCAAATGTCAGCGAATCAAAATGGAAGGGGAGTTCAATATTTTTAATGAGTTCCTGCGGAAGTTGCGGACGTTGATTTTCATTGAGAGGTGTCCGTTTGTCACGGTAAATCTGGATTGACGGATCGTATATGGCAACCTGTGATCCAACCAGTTCATGCTTATTGTACCAGCGTTTCAAGTCGATGTTTGAGAGTTCGATCGATCCAATTTTACCTTGGTAATGGTCTGTTTGAAAGCGAATGACCTTTTGAAATTTGTCCCTGCTATATCGGGGCACAATACTCAGCCCCGCCACCGAGAGCTTGTTGTGGAAATTATCGAACCCGATGTTATCAAAATGAAAGTTGTAAAGCTTTTTGGAATCGCTGAATGCATAATTATGGAGTGTCAGTTTGACCGATTCCGATCCTAAAAGTTTCGAGGACGGAATGGTATCCAAGTGAAATTTCTCCAAGGCGATATTGATATTGTTGATCTGTTTCGATTTCCCCTCATGGTTCAAAATTAAATGTCCGTTGGATACATCCACTTCGTTGGCGGAAAACTGTTCTACCAAATCCGTGAGTTTGTCCGGTACACGAAGGTTGTACAGGTTGACTCCCGATTGGTTCGTTTTCAGTTGGTTGAGCGTCAATTCCGGTCGTTCAGCCTGAACCGACTGAAAATGGATGACTTTATCATTGAGCACTTCGTCCAGTTTTAACGCTTCAAATTTCAGCGAGGGAACAGTGAGATTGACAAATTTTACAGGTGACCCGGTGGCGTAATTTTTTACGTTCAACCCTTTTATTTCCAGGTCTTTCCCCTTTGTTGAAAAGTGAACTTTCTGCGCATTATAGACTAAATCATTTTTTTCAGGTTTGTAAATTAGGTTGATCAGCGTGGTCGAAATATTATCTGATTTAAAATTGGCTGGTTGATTGACTCCCCGGCTAACCAGTCGATTGTTTTCCCCGGTCATGGAAAGCTCAGAATTCAATATTTCAGTGTCATTCAATTGATCCGAATTGAACACGACAATTTTCCCATCGTTTAAATTGAATTTTTTGATGGAAAGCAATTGCAGCTCTTTGGGGAGCGGAACGCTGACCTCTCCAAATTTAGGTGCTTTGTGATGTCCTTTTGAACGGTACAGTTTAATCAACGGATTTTTAATGAAGAACTCATCCACCGCCAACCTTTTGTTAAAATAGGCCTCTTCCAGATCGACACCTTCCAGGCGGATTTCCGGGATTTTTACATGCAGGTGCCACGGCTGGTTTCCATAAGTTTTACTGGTGATGTCGGGGTACAAAATCGCGTTTTTAATGTACATCTCCGATTTTTTTGACGAAATCCCAATTTCGCTGGCTTGCAGATAGTGTACATTGTCTGACAACTGGAACAGGTGATCTTCAATTTTTAGATTGAAATCATCTGAAAACAGCAGTCGTTTCTTTTTGATCTCTTCATCATTCAATTTGAAGTGTTCTAGTTCAATACTGAATTTATTATTAAACGAAATCGTTTTGCCTTTTTTGCTGTGGGTAATCACTTTTATAGAGCCGTTAGGAGCCGATATTTTACCGATATTGATGTTCTTGATGTAGTTTTTTAATAGCTCGTAAAATTCTCGTGGCGAGGTGTTTTGATCCTGATCCTGTTGTCGTGGAAATACCTCGATGGAGATTTTAGGTTCGATGATTGAAAAGTGATTTATGCTTAGGTTCTTCCGGAAGAAAGCCTGGTGTATGTTGGTATTTCGCAAGACCAAATATGGAACTTTTATGTCATAGATCTGCGAGCGGTGGTATTCGCGTAACAAGCGATGTGTTTGTCCGGGTTTATCCGGGAAGAGGTGCAGGTTTTTCAGGCTGGCCTGTTCATCATGAGTGGATACCTTAATCTGTTCAATTTCCAACCGGTGAATCTGGTCAGCCAGTTTCATCCGGTAGTTTGAAAAGTTCAAATCCAGGTTGGTCGCAAAAAATAATTTGTCAGATTTTCGGGCGCTGATAGAGTCGAGTGAAAAATCAGTTAGCTTGAAATTGAAATTACAAGCGATGATGCCATTTCCTTCGTACCCCTCGCGGGTGTTGATGGCAAACTTTCCCTGGTCAAAAGAAACCACATTAGCATAAATTCCTTTGATGTAATTTTTGATGAAATGATAGAGCAAACTGCTGCTTTCGATATTGTTTTTCTGCTGTTTCACGCCCTGATCAATACTCACGTTTGGATGGTAAGCTGTAATTGATTGCAGTGGCATCACCCGAGTGTGGTACAGCCTTTTCAAATCAACATTCATCAGGCGGATGCTGTCACAATGCATATCCACCGTTGTTTGCTTTGTTTTTGGATTTTGAAGCGGCTTCAACAGCAAATTATCAGCCTGTATGATGTTTCCTTTGCTGGACACTTTAATATTTGAAGCATCGAAGCGGTGAATTTTGTCATTCATCAACAAATAGTAGTGACCAACATTCAAAACCAAATTGCTTGAATACAGCACCTTGTTACGATCGGAATAAGCATTCTCACTCAACAAGAAGTTATTTAAGCGAACTTTCAGATGATCGAATTCCTGCGTGCTCGAGTTTTCGTCATAAATTCGTTCAATGCGTAACTTGTTCGCATTCAGTGCTAAATAGTTGATCTTCAAACGGGCAAATTCGCCTTCAACCAATTGGTACAGATCGAACTCCTTGATTTTCTTTAAATTGATTCCCGGCGCATTCTTTTGTGGGATTACCAGAATATTTGCTTTTTCCAGAAAGAGCGAATCAATAGCAATAGTATCCTGTTGTAAGATGGTCCGCAGGTCCTTTGATTTTATCTTGATTTCCGGAATTTCAACTTCGTATTGTGTTTTCGAATGGTTGGTCGTGTCAATAGGTGACAATTTGATATTTGAACCCCGAATGTCTTTGTTTTTAAGGGAATATTGAATTTTTTCAATTTTCAGTTCATGAAGACTGTCAGCCATTAATTTGTGGTAATTATCAATACTCAGGTAAATATCATCAGCGTCGAAAAAGTCATGACCTCCGTTAATTATTGCCGAATCGGTGTAAAAATTTGAAATACCGACATTGAAATTCAGTGGTTTCAGCGTCTTTCCTTGCTGATCCGTCAACCGGTTGTTGATAAAACCGGCATGTGTCAGCTTGATGTTTTCAATTTTGATTGATTTCAAATATTTGTTGAAAACCGGGCTCAATTCACGGACAACGGCAAACGGACCCTCATCCTGATTTTTCGACTTTTTTGCTTCCAGGTAGGAATTCCAGGAAGGGCTGTCGATCGATACCTCTTTTATGAATAGCTTTTTTAGTAGAAATAGCCGATAGAAATTAATTTTTGAAATGGTAAAGGAATTCGCTGCGAAATAGCCTGCTTCATGCTGAACAGTGTCGGATGCAAGTTTGCGTGTGAGCTTTAAACTTTCCAACGAAATACTCTGGTTGAGCGGGTTGACAGACAGGCCATCGTATGTAAGCGAAAAGGCACCGTTTGATTTTTGATCGACAAGCTGGGTGAGTTCCTGTTTGATGATTTTTTCAGAAAAGTAGATCACAAAAACAGATGCCAAAATGACCAGCAATAGAAGAACAGCCAAAATCCATTTGACAATTCGTTTCCAGGTATGTTTCTTCTTTTGATTCATCGGCCGTTCCGCAAAACACAGTCATCTTTTTAATGAGATCAATTTTGTAAAAAAAAGTTGCTTATTCAAAGAAAACAGAAGTTTTGATCGCTTTATTTTTTCCTTTGCACAAGGTACTGCTTGTTCGCTTGTTTTCGGGTGAACAGATGCTGGTTAATTTCGTGTTTTTAATGAAATGTTAAACCAACGTATTCTTCATCATGAAAAAAAATGCCTTTATACTCGGGTTATTACTTTTATTCGTTTATGCACAATCATCGAAATACTGCCGGGGCACGGGGTAAGCTGTTTTGAGAACGAAAATTATCGTTGATTAAAGGTGCAGGATTTTCACTGCTTGTTTACCACCAATAAATAAAAGTTAGACTGAGCGCTCAAAAGGCAGTGTGAAATAAAATGTTGTTCCCTCGCTAATCGCTGATTCAACCCACATGGTACCGCCCATCATTTTGATGAGACTTTTGCAAATATTCAATCCCAATCCGGTACCCCTGAACTGTCGGGTGTAGCTGTTGTCAGCCTGTCGGAATCGATCGAAAATGATCAGTTGATCTTTTGGGGAAATGCCGATTCCAGTGTCACTTACAAAGAATTTAACCGCATTGTCGTTCACTCGATAGCCGACTGTTATTTGTCCTTTCCTGGTAAACTTGAAAGCGTTATCCAGCAAGTTTGTAAAAACCTGACGAAGTCTGTAATGGTCAGCTTCGAACGTTATTGATTCACTATTTTCCGGGAGAATGATCTGCGTACCGAGATGCGGTTTCGACGAGATCTGCAATTCATTTAGAAACGTTTTATAGACATCATTCAAAAAGTCGTTCGCCATAATTTTTTCATGATGGAGGACAACTGATTGTGTTTCAATTTTCGAGACATCAATCAAGTCCGAAATAATTTGCAACAGTTCATTCCCTTTCTTTTCGATAATGGAAAAGTACTCTTCGCGCGTTTCGTCATCCAAATCTTTTTCCTGTCGCAAAATATCAGCAAAACCAATAATGGCATTCATTGGAGTTCGTATTTCATGCGACATATTGGCCAGAAATGAGGACTTTAGTTTGTCAGATAATTGAGCTTTTTCCAGCGCTTCTTTTAGCTTGATTTCGTTTTCTTTCAATCGTGTAATGTTGGTATACACTGAAATCATGCCCATTTGTTTGCGGCCATCCATAATTGGCGAACCGCTGGCAATAACGGGCAGCAGGCTTCCATCTTTACATTTCAGCTGCGACTCAATAAAGTTCCGATGTTCTCCGGTTGTTTCTTGCTGCTGCGTTAAAATGCGTTCATGTAAGCTGCCATCAATAACTGTTTCCCAGCATTTGTTGATCACTTCATTTTCGGTGAACCCGGTCATGGCTGAGAATGCAGGATTGATAAATGTTATTTTCCCATCGTCGTCTTCAACAACGATACCTTCGTGCATGGTGCTGATGATCCGGTCGTTAAATGATTTTAACCGCTTTACTTCCTCCGATGTTTTTTGGGCTGCGGTGATGTCTTCTTTGAGGGCAATGAAATTGACAATTTTACCCTCGTTGTTTATTACCGGAGAGATGATTGCTTTTTCTGTGAAAATTCGCCCGTCTTTTCGTTTGTTCTGAAATTCACCACTCCATGTTTCGCCATGTTGAATGGTTTGCCAAAGATCTTTGTAAAACGCTTCCGAATGTTGGTCTGACTTTAAAATTGAAGGATATTGTCCCAGAACTTCTTCCTTGCTGTAGCCGGTCATCAATGTGAAAAATGGATTTGAATACTCTATTTTTCCCGTCATATCAGTAATGATAATCGACATGGGGCTCTGTTCAATTGCCCGGCGCAACCACCTTAAGTCTTTGTTCTTTTGTTCTATTTCAGTCAGGTCGCGAAGGATTCCGACAATTTTCACCGGAACGCCCAATTGGTCGCGGATCAGGCTCGCACTGACGGTGAGATTTCTGAGTTCGCCATTTTTATCTTTGAATCTAAGTTGGTAATTCTTGATGGTACCCTTTTTTTTGATCTCGTTCAATAAATGTTGACGATCAGCTTCTTCCTGATATAAAAAGGTTGAAGATGTACCAATTAAATCTTCGCGTTTGTACTTTGAAATTGTTTCGATCGCCGGATTGAGCTCGGTAATTTTGCCATCCAGGTCCGTTTCATAATAGAGGTCTTGAATTTGGTTGAAAATCTCGCGCAGCTTGATCAGGTTGATTAGCTCATTTTTTTCAGCCTTTTTCAGTCCGGTAATTTCCTCGGCGATAACTTGCACACCGATAATTTTATGGTTTATTTTTAGTGCAGAAATATGAATCCTGAAATATTCATTACCCTCATCGCGGTCAAGGTATTCTTCAACTTCAAGTGATTCACCCTTCAACGCGTTTCTCAGACGCTGCTCCCAAATTTTTTTGTATTTGGCACGAAAAAAATCGCCTGCATTTTTGTACAGCTCCAATTCTATTCCTGTTAGTTGGTAGTATTTCTGTGCAAATGCCGGACTGAAATAGATTAATTCGAGCTTGGTATTTACCATCCAAGCCAAAATATTGGGTTTGTTGGTCAGCTGAGTAAGGATCAGGTTTTGTTGTTTCAGATGTTGAAGCTCCTCTTTAAGTTGTCTGTTTTCTTCAAGGAGTTGATTGTCATTGGGTTGATCTATTTCATTCATAAATTTTCTCCATTAAACAGTCTGAATGCGAAAATTTGAGCACAAGTTTAGTTTTAGGTGCCATAAAGATGGCATTTTATCTTACTTTAAGCAAGCATCTGTAACTATATGTTTATAAATTTGAATGATAAACAATCTATTAAAATTCCTGTTTTTGCATATATAACTTTATCTTATTTTCTATGAGACCTTTAAGCTTTTTATTATTGATTTTATTGGTGGTTGCTTGTAAAAGCAACTCGCACAAATTGAACCTGGTTGAACCGGATCTGGACAATGGCGGTTTGACACTTCCTGACGGTTTTTCAGCTTTCGTTGTAGCAGATAACGTGGGCCATGCGCGTCACATCCAGGTCAACAGTCTTGGAGATATTTACATTTCATTAAACCGAATGAATCATGGTGGTGGAATCGCTTGCTTGCGCGATACAACCAATGATGGGCGAGCCAACATCATTAAGTATTTCGGGAAGTTCGATGGCACCGGAATCGATATTCATGACAACTACCTGTATTTTGGTGCTGATACCATTGTGGTGCGCTACCCAATGGTGCACGGACAACTGTTGCCGGGAAAAGTACCGGAAGTAGTTGCCAAGGGCTTCCCACACAACAGCCAGCACAGAGCAAAACCCATCGCTTTTGATAATGCTGGAAACATGTATGTAAACGTGGGGGCGCCGTCGAACGCCTGTATGGAGCAGACCCGGACTAATGGTTCTCCAGGCATGGATCCGTGCCCGTTATTGGAAACACATGGTGGCATCTGGCGATTCCAAGCTGACCAGTTGAACCAGGACCAGGTTGCAGATGGAGAACGGTATTGCACCGGAATTCGAAACTGCGTGGCTATATGTTGGAACCAAAATGAAAATACCCTTTACGCTGTGCAACACGGCCGCGACCAGTTGAACCAGTTTTTCCCGGATCTGTATGACGCCAAGGCAAGTGCCGAATTACCTGCAGAAGAATTTCTGTTGGTTGAGAAAGGGTCTGACTTCGGATGGCCGTATTGTTACTATGATCAAATCCAGCATAAAAAAGTACTGGGGCCTGAGTATGGTGGCGACGGTCAGAAAGTAGGGCGTTGCAGTTCCAAAGATGATCCGATTATGGCATTCCCGGGGCATTTGGCTCCAAATGACTTGCTCTTTTACACCGGAGATATGTTCCCGCAGAGATATAAGAACGGCGCTTTTATTGCGTTTCACGGTTCGTGGAATCGCGCACCCGAACCTCAAAAGGGTTTTTTCGTAGTCTTTGTACCCTTCAACGGTAAAATTCCATCCGGTGATTGGGAAGTATTTGCCGATGGGTTTGCTGGAAACGAAGAGATCAAAAGTCCGCGAGACGCAAAGTATCGCCCCTGTGGTTTGGCGCAGGGACCTGACGGATCGCTTTATGTGACTGATGATGTGAAAGGGCGCGTGTGGCGGATTATGTACGATAAACAAGACTAAAATCGAATACTAACAGTATTAATTTTGAATCAAGTGAAACAAATTTTCCTTCCGTTTTTACTCGCATTAGTTGTGATGCTTGCTTCTTGTTCGGGAAGTAGTTCTTCTAAAAAGCAAGCGAAAACCTCGGAGTCTTCGGAAATGAATACGCAATCAGAAACGGTGAAGTCTGATGCTTCAAGCACGAAGCCACATCCAGGTGAAGCATTGTATAAAACCAACTGCTTGACCTGTCACCAGTCTGATGGATCCGGGGTGCCCAATATGTACCCGCCATTGTCGCCCAACGATTGGATCTCGGACAAAGACAAATTAATTGGAATCATGCTACATGGATTAAAAGGTGAAATTCAGGTGGGCGATGAAACCTACAACAATGCCATGCCGCCACACAACGGAATGACTAGCCAGGAATTGGCTGACGTGCTTTCGTATGTACGGTCGAGTTTTGGGAATAAGTTAGAACCAATCACCCAGGCCGAGGTTGCTGCAGCGCGCGGGGAATAGGAGTCTCAAAAATATTGAGCCATAAAAGATAGCGAAGTTACCTACTTCGCTATCTTTTATATGATTCGTGGAGTATTGAATTTGTTATTCAATGGCAAATCGTGCAAATACCTTGTAATTCAATTTGATCTTTTTAAAGGAAATAGCCGTGTCAGGAGCAGGAGCTACTTCTGTTTGTGCATCAGTTTGCATAGCCATTGTTTTTGCCCGGGTGTAAGGATGAACGAAATTTTCGCGTTCCTGTATAAATAGCGGTTTGCCAACTTTTTGACCGACTGCATTCAGCAAGTATGACGCTTTTTCCTGGGCGTTTTTGATGGCCTTAATTTTAACTTCCTTTTTTAGGGCGTCCATGTTGCTGTGGTCCACTTTCTGGATGTAAGCGTTGGATGCATCAATTTCGTCAAGGATTTCCCAAACGTCGGCCAGTTCTTGCGTGCTGCTCACTTCAAGCAAATAGTCTTTCGATGCTAACACGTCTTTCTTCTTTCGTTTGATCACCACGTAATCTTCATCGGCATTGGCCAGCGAAAGTTTGCTGAGATCGAAATCGTTCACTTTCAAATATTGCTTCAGCTTTTTTTCCTGATCTTCAATGTTGATCTTTTTCTTCCCGTCGTAGCGTTCTTTTAATGTAAAATGAAGGTAGATTTCATCGGGAACAACTTCCATTTCTCCTTCGCCAGTTACCTCGATGTATGGC
>DATFMO010000312.1:0-3640 GCA_035266925.1 Sunxiuqinia sp.
TATTCCTCGGGGCAGAGGTTTGCCTCCAGCTTCCTTCAGATTCCACCTCGCGATGGACACCCTTGCTATTGGCTAATGGTTGGCAACTACAAACCCCCATAGTGGACTTTCACCACCAAGTTATTTAACATGCACGGCACAAAAAAAAACCTCACAAGTTATTTACTTGCAAGGCTTTTCAATTTTTCTTGGTGACTCAGCTGGGGTTCGAACCCAGGACCCCATCCTTAAAAGGGATGTGCTCTACCAGCTGAGCTACTGAGTCATCCTTGTATGTTGCCTTTTTGGTTAAAGGCGAGGCAAAAATATGTTTTTCAACCTAAATGACAAAACATTTTTTTGAGAAATGTCCGGAAAGCAAAACCGCTTTTCAAATAAGAACATGAGGTAGAATTAATTAGAATCTAATTTTTTTTTTGCCTTTTTTGTTGCACTTCCAAATAAGTATTTCACTCCATAGTGAATTTGACAAATAAACTTACTTTTGTTGGAAAATCAGAATCGATGACTTTTGAAGGCTACTTTGTAATTGCTGTTATCGTGATCATGATAATCGCATTGGTCAACGATTGGATGCGCCCGGGCCTCTTGCTTTTTTCGGCATTGGTTGTGTTAATGGCGGCCGGAGTTGTAAATACCGAAGAAAGTTTGGCTGGATTCTCAAACAAAGGAATGCTCACAGTAGCTGTTTTGTTTTTGGTTAGCGAAGGAGTTCGTCAAACCGGTGCTTTGAATATTGTTGCCCGCGCTTTTCTGCCTCGTCGGCGGGGTAAAATGCCTATCACACTAACCAAGATTCTGTTGCCTGTTTCGTTCATTTCAGCCTTTTTAAATAATACGCCGGTAGTCATCATTTTTGCGCCCATGGTTCGCAAATGGGCTGAAAAGATGAATCTTTCCCCTCAAAAATTTTTGATCCCGCTATCCTACGCCACCATATTGGGAGGAATTTGTACGTTGATTGGAACTTCAACAAACCTGGTCGTTCATGGATTAATGCTGGAAAACGGTTTTAAAGGACTTTACATGTTTGAACTCGGGAAAGTGGGGATTTGGATTGCCTTGGCTGGGTTCATCTATTTAGCATTTATAGGGCACCGGATTTTGCCTGGGAAAAAGAATAATAACAGACGGAATATTCTGGATTACAAAGAATACTTTCTTGACGCCACTTTGCCTGCCAACAGTTCACTCGTTGGCGAAGAGATTACAAACGGACGGTCTCACCAGTTGAAGAATATTATCGTTCACTCAATTGAACGCCATGGTGAAATCATTGACAGTCGAAAAGGGAAATATACAATTCAGCAAGATGACAAACTAGTCATTGCCGTTAAACCTGATGTACTGGAAAACCTGGTTCCCCAACGCAAACTTGAGTTTAAGGCGCTGAAGGGATTTGGAAAGTTTTACAAAAGCACTGAAATCAAACAAATTGAAGCTGTTATTGCGCCCCGATTCCCTGGAATCAACCAAACGGTTGATGAATTTGACTTTTTAAACCACTACCAGGCAGAAGTTTTGGCGGTACATCGGAATGGGGAAACCATTTCGACGAATGTGGGATCATTCCGAATGAAAGCCGGTGATTCAATTGTATTGCTGACCAATGAGTATTTTATTAAGAACTGGGGAGAGTCAACCAGTTTTTATCTGACCTCGTTTATTGGCGAAATTCCTCCCCCTCGTTACAAAGGACAACGGTTAATTGCAATACTGCTGGTTTTAATCATGATTATTGGAGCCACTGTGGGACGCTATTTCCCTGAAATCAATGGCAACCACATGGACATGTTTTATTTTGCAGCGATCGTGGCTGTGGTGATGGCATGGGTCAATATCCTCCCCAACCGAAAATATACCAAAGCAATTTCCTGGGATGTGCTCATCACCATTGCCTGTGCTTTTGGACTGAGTAAAGCTTTACAAAATTCTGGAGCTGCAGATAGCATTGCGATGACAGCTATCAATTTTTCCAAATCATTTGGACCACTCGGCGTATTGATAACAATTTATTTAATTACGACAATTTCTACAGAGATTATCACCAACAATGCCGCGGCAGCACTGGTTTTCCCGATTGCCTACTCCGCCGCCACACAAATGCATGTCGACCCAAAACCATTTTTCATTGCTATTTGTATTGCGGCATCAGCAAGCTTCTCTACGCCAATTGGCTACCAAACCAACCTGATTGTGCAAGGACTTGGAAATTACAAATTTGCTGACTATGTGAAAGTTGGATTGCCGCTGAATATCATTGCTTTTGTCATTTCCATTATTTTGATTCCACGAATTTGGCCGTTCTAGAAAAAGACAATAAGATCTAATACCTATCCGTTTTCGGCTATAATTAGCTATTTTTGCACCCGAAATTATTTTTTATCGAACTGCCTTGTGCATCTGGGCAGTTTAAAATCTAAAATCATGAAAAAATATAATCTAACTCACTTGCGTGAATTGGAAGCTGAAGCCATCCAGATTATTCGGGAAGTTGCGGCTGAGTTCGAAAATCCGGTCATGCTTTATTCCATTGGAAAAGATTCATCCGTCATGGTCCGATTGGCAGAGAAAGCGTTCTATCCGGGAAAAGTTCCATTTCCATTGATGCACATCGATTCCAAATGGAAGTTCAAAGAAATGATCGAATTTCGTGACAACTATGCCAAAGAAAACAACTGGGACCTGATTGTTCATTCCAATATGGAAGGTTTCAGACAAGGCGTTGGACCATTCACACACGGAAGTAAAGTCCACACTGATGTTATGAAGACCCAAGCGCTTTTAGCTGGATTGTCGAAATATAAATTTGATGCCGCTTTTGGTGGCGCCCGCCGCGATGAAGAAAAGTCGCGTGCCAAAGAACGAATTTTCTCATTCCGTGATAAATTCCACCAATGGGATCCTAAAAACCAGCGTCCGGAATTGTGGGACATCTTCAATGCAAAAGTCCACAAAGGTGAATCCATCCGGGTTTTCCCAATTTCAAACTGGACAGAGCTCGACGTCTGGCAATACATTCGTTTGGAAAACATCCCCATTGTTCCGCTTTACTATGCCAAAGAGCGACCAATTGTGGAAGTTGACGGAAACCTGATCATGGTTGACGATGAACGAATGCCTAAAGAACTGGCAGAAAAAGCTGAAATGCGGAAAGTTCGTTTCCGTACCCTTGGCTGCTATCCATTAACCGGAGCCATTGATTCTGAAGCTGATACCATCGAAGAGATCGTGGAAGAAATGATGACCGTAACTGTTTCAGAACGTACAACCCGTGTCATCGACTTTGACCAGGAAGCCAGTATGGAACAGAAAAAACGAGAAGGGTATTTTTAAAATTGCTGGAAGTTAGAAGTTGGAAAACTTCTCAGGAACAATTTGAAATTTGGATTTTGTAATTTGGAATTTGAAACTAATAAGATGGATATAAAGGCATTTCTTGACCAGGACGAAAAAAAAGATTTATTACGATTGTTAACCGCAGGGTCTGTTGATGATGGAAAATCAACCCTGATCGGGCGATTGCTGTTTGACAGTAAACGACTATACGAAGATCAACTGGCAGCATTACAGCGCGACAGCAAGCGCGTTGGACATGCCGGCGAAGACATCGACTATGCCTTGTTGCTGGACGGATTGA
>DATFMO010000313.1:0-2577 GCA_035266925.1 Sunxiuqinia sp.
AATTGGACAAATCGATGGCGTAAAGCGGCAGTAAATGATGTAGTAGCTTGAGGCGGTATTGAATGGCAGGTGTCAGCACCGAAAAGATGTTGACCAGCCCCAACCCAAAAGTCAGTATCACGGGTGCAATCCGCAAAATGATGTTGTTTTTGACGAACACAAAGCTGAAAGCGCCGATGATCAGCAAAAACCAAAATTCGAAGAAGCGATATAAGAACGTGATGGAAATCGCTTCGAGTGTAGAAAATCCAAAGCGGGTCAGAATGAAACTCAGGGATAGCTCAATCGCTCCAAGACCACGTAAAAAAGGCGAAACAATCAGGAACATCACCGAAACGATGTAGCCCAAAGCAGCACCTTCAAGTGAAAGTGGATAACCCAACGCACGCATGGCAATCAGGAGATGAGCGACACCAATAAATTCTATCAACACCGAAAACAGGATGGTGAGCACAAATTGCTTTTTGTTGAAATTGATCGCCCGCAATTCAGCCAGCTGGGCTTCAAAATCGGGGCTGATTTTCACCGCTAACTTGTAAACCCAGCCTTTGGCAAGGATGGATTGTACCACATGAAAGGTTATCGCCAACATCGCCACCAAACCAATGAATACGTAAATTTCCTTGGAAGAAAGATTGTCTTTTGTCAACGCGTAAGCCAACGCCGGGATAGCAACAATCACCACCGAAATAATACCCACAAACGCATAGATGGACGAAGCGACGTGAATCTTCGACTTGGAAACCTTTTGTTGCTCAATATTTTTGGTAAAAAAAGCCAGCGAGGAGATCCCACCTGCAGGAAGAAAAATACTGATGAAATTTCGCTTGATAAACAGCACCATCGCACTACTTACCGTAATGCGTTCGCCCACACTTCGAAAGCTGGCGTAATACATCATTCCCTGGATGAAAATGAAGAAAACTGCCAGCGCAATTCCTAAAAGCACAAATGACAACGAGGCATTCAGCAACGTATTTTTCACTTCAATCAACTCCGTTCGTTGATGCTTCACAAAGTAAAGTGCCAATGCAATAAATAGAAAAGCTAAAATACCTTGAAGGATGATACTCCGGTTTTCACGGTTAATACTGATATTCAGCAGTCGGGACTTGTTGTGTTTGATGATCTCTGATATGTTTGTCGCTCGCATGAGTTCCGTTTGGTAATTCCGTTCTAAATTTACGGACAATTAAACTTCTCAAAACCCCATTTCGCAAAAATTGTTGCATCCAGAAGAAATAAACCCTTTAAAACTTTATTTTCAACCAGCTTGTTTTAATTTGAAACATCAAACAAACGACCTCATAAAAATGAACCTGAACAACATCCAATCCATTGATCAAGTGATTGACACACTAGATAAAATCATCAATGACTCGATCACAACCAATGATCCATTGGGTTATTTTGCAGCCTTATACCAAGCTGTAACAATTCGCGTAAAACAGGAAATTGCGAACAACTATTTCGAAGATGGATCGCGCATGGAACGCCTGGATGTTGTGTTTGCTAGACGATACATTTCTGCCTACCAAGCATATCGTGACCAACAAGCTGTCACCCGCTCATGGGAGCAGGCATTTGCTTTTTCCACTGACCGTTGGCCCATCGTTTTGCAACACTTGCTGCTTGGCATGAACGCCCACATCAACCTTGATCTGGGCATTGCCGCTGCTGAAATCTCCAAAGGACACAATCCTGATGATTTGAAAGATGACTTCAATAAAATCAACGAAATCCTTTCCTCCCTGGTCCATGAAGTTGAAAATGACTTGTCAGTCGTTTGGCCAGCATTAAAATTCATTTTGAAATGGACTGGAAAAGTCGATGACTTCCTCGTTGATTTTAGCATGAAACTGGCTCGTGATGGCGCCTGGAAATTCTCAAAAAGCATGGCCAATCGTGCTCCGGAAGAATTGAAGACCATGATTGAAACACGAGACCAAAAAGTGGCCAACAAAATCCACATCATCATGCAACCGGGTTTGCTGGCAACGGTCGTTTTACGAATTATTCGACTAACCGAACGGGGAACAATAGCGGAGAAGATTGGGAAACTTCGAAATAAACAATAAATTTTTTCTAATTTGGTGCTCCATTAAATTAATATCTATGAACCGATTTTTCAAACCCATCCTGCTGTCAGCCTTCATTTTGGCGATGATCAGCTGTGCAACACAAACCAATGTCATCGTTCCATCTACCAGCTCCGACCTCATGTACGAGGGACGAATTGACACCAGTTCCACGAATGGAGCCGATTTCTATTGGTCAGGCACCTCTGTTAGAATCAATTTTGAGGGCGAATCAATTTCAGCTTTGATGAAGGACGAAAACGGCACTAATGATTACAACATTGAATTGGATCAGGACAGTACCGTTTTGTTGCAGTTGGACAGCGTGAAGAAATATTACACGCTGGCTTCTGGTCTGGCTCCCGGCAAACACACCCTTGAATTATTCAAACGCACGGAATGGGACCGCGGAACCACAATTTTCTATGGTTTCAAAATCAAAGGAAACGCCAAGTTGTTGCCTCGATCGCCGGCTAAAAAACGCAAGCTTGAATTCTAC